>NZ_JAJNJL010000009.1:0-123820 GCF_022386055.1 Mammaliicoccus sp. Q-M61 | reverse complement strand
TATATAAAAAAAAAAAAACCCACATAAATCACGCCCACCCAAAAATTAAAATTCCGTATTAATTTTGGGGTCCCACTTCATTAAGGTGGGGCTTTTTAATAAGATAAACTCTGTTCTATGACTTCATCAGTTATTTCTATGTTGAAAATATTTTCTTTATAAACTTTTGACCATGCAGTACCATTTTGATGAGTGTAGTCTACTAAGTCACGAGCTGAAAATTCAATGAATTTTTCTAAAGTATCTAATATTGATTTTAAAGCACCAGATCCTGCTTCAGAAAACAATATTCTACTATAAGATGGTTTAATTAGCATATCAATTTTTGAAAGAAAGACACTATCATCTTCCTTAAAATCTAATTTACTATAGCCCTTATCTGAATACATATCATAAACACTTTTTACGACTGGACCGTATTTATACGCATATATTTTATCTTTAAATAGACTAGTACCAGTGAGCTTCATAAAATCTTCATAGCACAAATATAATAGCTTTTGTAATTTCAAATGTGTTATATTTTCTCCAACGCTCAAAATAAATTTAGCTACATCACCTGCTGTTAATTCTATTTCATTTTTGTACATATCAATAAACTGAAGTTCGTCTTCAAAAAAAGCTACATCATGAAAGAAACTATCTTTATCTTTGATTGACTGGACATTTCTCGAATCAGTTGAAATTACATGAGATGATACTTTTAAATCACCTACTTTTTTCACTACTTTTTCTAAAACATCATTTACTTCTTTATAATCTTTATCATTATCCAATACTTTATGCCAACCAATTCTATGCCCTAATTTATGATAGGGTGTAATTATTACAAAATGTTCATACATTTTTAATCACCTCTGCTTATTCAAAGTTTTAGTCCACTCTAGATAACCTTGTTTATGTTTAGAGTGCGAAATTTTATTAGATTCCTCGTCTTTATAATTCCATATCTGAATTTCCCAAGGAAAATACGAATTATTTTCACCATATATATAAATATGTATTGCTTTATAACCATAATTATCTTTCTTAATAAATTTAATACGCTTTTCATTAGAAAAATAATTAGATAAAATTTCTAATGCTTGCTCTAAATCATCAAATTTACAAATAAATCTTACCCCGAATAAATCATTCAGGCATTTATTTATTGGTATTTTTCCTTTTTCATTTTTTTCAAAACGATATGTCATCAATTTAGATAATCTTGATTGAGGTTGTTTTAGTCTTGATGATGATAAATGAATATCTTTTTGCTTTAATTCTTGGACTATGACCAATTGTTTAAATAATAATTTACGACAATAATTATTTATATAATCTTCAAATGCAAAATCTAAAATAATTTCATCTCCATTTGAACTAAGTATATCATCAACTCTTTTTTTGTTTAAGTTAAAAGGTTTTTTATACTTTCTAAAAAACTCTAAAGAATGTATATGTTGATGATGTTTTAAAACATTTATGAGTTCTCCAATGTGGTTGCAATTTAATTGATACATTTTTTCACCTTTAGATTAATATATAATTAATATACCTTTAGTATAATTTTTTGTAAACAAAATTTAAAATTTAGGATCACGATTTAATATAAACCTTAATATATACGTAAGTTCAAATTCAGCGAATAGATTTCTTTCACTTTATAATTCTTATTTAGATTGTAGAGAATATATAGTACCTCTCTATTCATTTAAGTACACTTGTTATTGTCTAAACTATTAATATAATCCTCAAAGTTAAATCCAGTTTGTGTAATATATCTTCTTTGTACATCTGTTTAATCATCAAGTTTTTGTTGATTTTCTATAAGTGAGAAGGCTTTTGGAATGTCTTAATCATACTCTGACTTTAAACACTTTATTTGAAATATTACAACTTCTCAACCTAATTAAGAGATAAGTTATTTAAATTGCTTTTACCTGTTCTAAGTTCTGATATAACATATTGTCTAATTCCTGTTACTTTATGAGTTGCATAACCAGTAATGTATCTGTCAATATTTGAATTAATTCGTTCATTTTAAATTATACAAAAAAATACTCCATCACATATAGGAACAGGGTAAGTTACGGAGTATTTTATTATTATACTTTTTAAACTAAAGCAAATATATTCCGTTTTTCTAAAATATTTATATAACATATAAACGACAAGATGTTGTAATCGTTTCATCTTCCATCTTAGATATAATACGTTTTAGTTTTTCAATTCATAATTAAAGTCCATGTTGTCCTCAGCTACTTTTTCGTTATCTCTTTGAGATAAATACAATAAATCATCTGAAACATCTAATAATCGGTGATGTTTATTAAGCTTTATTCCCATGACACTATTACCCTTTCTAATTTTAATTTTTTTATACCTATTTCCGACAAATTACTATATTTAAACTAATGAAGAATTAGTCTCTACTCTCTTTAGATTTGATTCATTATTATAATTAATCTGATTTACACTCTTCATCTACTTACTCATATTTTTTAGTTTTATTTGTGATACGCTTCTCCACGCATGATCTTGAACGCGCGATATACTTGTTCCATCAGGATGACTTTCATCATTTGGTGTGGGAAGGTCATTTTGCTGAATGATAGGGCGTAGTTGCTGCGTTGTAATACTTTTTGATGCAATCCATTTGATCCGCCGATGATAAATGTGATGTGTGAATTGCCTCTTGTCATGAGGTTATCGATTTCTTTACTGAGTCCTTCGCTTGTTAACATCTTCCCTTGTATTTCCAGGGTAATGACATAACTGTCTTGTTTGATTTTAGACATGATTCTGTCCGCTTCTTTTTCTTTCACTATCTCTATATCTTTATCGCTCATATTATCTGGTGCTTTTTCGTCTGCTACTTCGATGAGTTCTGTCTTTGTATATGCACCTAAGCGTTTGTTATATTCATCTACGGCTTGTTTCCAGTATTTCTCTTTTAGTTTACCTACCGTTATGATTGTTATCTTCATTTTTATCCACCTTTATTCATCTTGTTAAAAGTTATCCACATTTTATTAACTTATGCACAGTTTTCTTTATTATTATATCAACAATTTTAATTTTTTGTACGTTTTCTAAATATTAAGTCGTTTATTTTTATACATTTTATTATGATTTATCCACGGATTTATATACATTGTGGATAAAATAGTGGATAACTACCTATATTATTCACAGTTTGTGGACATTTGTGTATAACTGTGGGTATATATGTGCACAAACTAAAAAGATATCCCCAACTCTATAATTGGGGATATCTTTTTTAAATGTAGTATATGGGTGTTGCTTTTTCTTTGTCTGTATCACATAAAATGACTTCTTTATTTGTATCAATATCATGTTCGTTTAATACTTGTCCAACGCTCATTCTTGCTAAATCTTTCATGTTGTTGTCTTGGCTTAAGTGTGACAGATAGATACGTTTCGTACTTCCTGTTATCACATCACACATTGCATATGCTGCATCTTCGTTAGATACGTGACCCATGTCGCTTAATATACGTTGTTTCGTCTTCCATGGATATTTACCCATTCTTAACATATCCACATCGTGATTACTTTCGAATACAAAGGCATCACTTCCGTGTATCATGCCTTTCATTCGGTCTGATACGTAGCCTGTATCTGTAATCATCGTTAACTTTTTATAGTCGTTGTTAAAGATATAGAACTGTGGGTCTATTGCGTCATGTGACACACTAAATGATTCGATATCCATACCTGCTAAAGTCTTTGTTTCATATGGTTCGAAATGGAACTTTTGATCTAGTGGTATGTTTTTATCTTTAGCTTCTATCATTTGCCATGTCTTCTTGTTCGCATAGATAGGTAGTTTATACTTTCTTGCGAGTACACCTAACCCTTTTATGTGATCGATATGTTCGTGGGTTACTAAGATACCTTCTAAGTCGCTGATGTTACGGTCAATTTGTTGAAAGAGACCTTCTATTTTCTTTCCTGTTAAGCCAGCATCGACAAGTAGGCTTCCTTTATCTGATTCTATATAAGTGGCATTTCCTGTACTGCCACTTGCGAGTACGCTCATTGCGATCACAAGTGTTCATCTCCTTTAATTACTGCTTCTCTTACGATTCTTCTAAGACGGTAGATTCTGGTTTAATAGCATCGATATACAATGTCTTCGTTTCTGTTTTACCGTCTTTTTCGGATTTTATTTTAACTTCCCATGACGGTACAAGTACTTGTCCGCCTATTTCTTTAACGACACTGTAGTAGCCTAACCTTACAGACTCTACTTTATCACCTTTTTTAAGGTACGTGTTGTAATACAATGTCTCTAAAGCTGTCTTAGCATCTGCTATCGTACGTTTATTGTTGTTGTCGCCATTACCTGGTTTAAGTTTGTCTAAATACGTTTGGGTATATGACTTAGCTTTACCATTATCCATATCTATGACAATTTGTCCTTTGTTGTTGTTGAGTATTGGTAAACCTTCATAGTTTTGTTCATAGACGACTTTGTTTTTATCTGTGTTATTCTTTTTATATTCATAATCTTTACCTTTAAAAGCATCTTTGTTAATGAAGCTCTTAAATGATGACTGTTTACTATCTTTATCTAAATCTGCATCAATATCTTTATTGATTTTCGTGTCTTTTTCACTTAATGAATAAACACCTTCAAGCTCATCTGAATCGAACGATTTACTACTACCTGTTATGGCTTGCATCTTCTTATCTCGATATTCTGGTAACTGCGGGATGTCTATGCCTTCTTTAGCAAAATTAACATCTGATTGTGCGTTTGATTCTTGAACGATAGAATTATTTACTTTATTAAAGTAGACAACGACCAATCCTATATTAATGAGAATAAACACAATGATGAAGAGTGACTTAGCATGTTTCCAATCCATTAAGAAAGCCCTCCATTCTCGTACCTTTTCCATTCACCGTCATATTTCACATACCATTTCGGTGTAAATTCAATCGTGTCTTGTAAGTTATTAATTTCGTCTTTTGGTAATGATAAATCATAGCCAATTGCTATATTCGTAACTTTGTTAAAATCAATCGAACCATTAGAAGCTAGGCTAAATCTGACTTCTTCTGATGAAGGTAATTTATCCGCTTCTTTTTTAGACGGTACGGCTACTCCTGTTGTAATAAGACCGCGATTGTATTCATTAATCGTATCTCTACCCCACACCGCTTCTATAGATGATAACTTATCATCATTAAACACTGGGTAATTATTTAAGAACATTTGATAGTCTATTTTACCAGACTTTTGATCTGTACTAAACAGACGGAATTCATCTGTATAACCTGCATGTTCATTAATAAATTTAAATGAATTTGTAATTGATTTTGCCATATCTTTTTGACGATTTTCATCTTCTGATAAATTCGTATAACGATATGTTTGTTTCGCTTCGTTCACGGTAGAAATCCCCGTATTGTTGTTATACGTCGAAACGTTATGTTCATTACTACGCGCAATCACCGAATCACCGAGAATAACATCATTTAATTCAGATACGGATATTTTGTTAGAAACGTAACGGTAAATATTCATATTATCTGCATTCTCTGGTGCATAAATTTGGTAGATTTCATTCGTAGTCGTTTCATTTGTAATCATGCCTGTATAAGGCTTCAAATCTGGTGCTGCTTCTTTATTCACCTTATCAAATTGCGTGCTTTTAATATTGGTCTGTAGTTTAACAGCCTTTTGCTTATTCTCACTTAAAAGATACACAACAGCTTCTTTCGTTGATTTCGTATCTACAAGAATTCGATCAAAATTAATATTAGGATAATAGTTTATATTCATACCTAATACTTGGTTTAAGTACATTTCACTCGGGATGCTATCAGGGAAGTCTAAAATCGTATATCGTTCAGATAAATCTTCAAGTTGAACGACTGACTCACTGCTTAGAATATCAACTTTCTTCACTTCTTTACTCAACAATTGGTCAGTAATCTTCTTGATGTCTTTCACGTTAGACGTCCCTTTCACGTCCGTGCCATTTCGATTAATCATTCTAAACGGCATAATCACACTATCAATAGGCTTACTAATTTTAGGTCCAATAGAAGGTGTTTCTGTATTCACATCTGTTTCTAAATCTGTCAGTTCAGGTGTAAATGTCCATACGCGGTATGTCATAAACACACTGATAAGCACAAGGATTATGAGGATAGCAGATTTAATCAGTTCTCTATTACGCATCCCAATCACCAAACTCATCTTCCATGACTTCACATGGCAATGTTATATAGATGGATGTACCTTGACCTTCTTTACTGCTCGCCCATATTCTACCTTTATGCGCTTCTACGATTTCTTTAGTGATGGCTAAACCTAAACCTGTACCACCCATTTTACGTGCTCTCGCTTTATCTACTCTGTAGAAACGATCAAAGATTTTATCTACTTTATTCACTGGAATACCGATACCATTATCTTTAATTTGTATTGTCATTCGGTTATATAAAGTATTTTGTTTCACATGAAACTCTACACGTTTATGAGATTCTTGTGAGTATTTAATCGCATTTGTAATGACGTTATCAAACACTTGTGTCATCTTATCTGGATCAATTTCAACGAATAAACCTTTAACAGGTATATCTCTAATGAATGTCACGTTCTTACCTTGCGACATTTCGTGCCTGTTAATGATTTTGTTAATAAACATATTAAAATCAATCAATTCAGAGTTCATTTGATCACTTGAACTGTCCATTTTAGAAAGTTGTAATAAGTCATTCACAAGACGAATCATACGGTCTGTTTCTTCACGTGTAACATTTAAGAATGTCGGTGCAACTTCAGGATCACGCCAAGCACCTTCTTCTAATGCTTCTATATAACTTCTCATAGATGTTAACGGCGTACGCAATTCATGTGAAACATTCGCAACAAATTCGCGACGTTCATTTTCTAAAATGTGTTGCTCCGTAACATCATGTAATACGGCAATATAACCATTGATAAAGCCTGTATCTTGAATGATTGTACTGAAGTTAACACGCGCAATAATGCCTTCTTCACTATTAATATCAATAATGAAACTATCATTATTCTCTTGTAAGTCATCTAATGAATAATCATCATCAATATTTAGAATATCTAATATATGTTTCGCTTCTACATCGGCACGTTCTAGACCTAACATTTTAAGTGCCATTTCATTAATAATACGTACGCGACCGCGTCTATCCGTGGCAAGGACACCATCGCTCATATGCGTGATAACCGAGTCTAGACGACGCTTTTCACTTTCCGTATTCGCTTGTGCTTCTTGTACACGTTTAGATAAGTTATTAAATGACAGCGCAAGTTCACCGATTTCGTCATTTCCGTATATCTTAACGCGCTGCGTATAGTTACCTTTAGACATCTCTAACGTTTGGTTACGCATGTCTGATATAGGTTTCGTAATCGTTCTCGCAATGAAGAAACCGAGCACGATTGTGATCAATAATGAGATTGCTGTACCGATGATGAAGATTTGGTTAATGTTGTTTAACTGTTCGTAAACAGAATCAATATCTGACTCAACATATATATCTCCAACAACTTCACCTTCGTATTCAACAGGTTTATTTTTGATCCATACTCTATTACTATCGGATGAATCATTTTTTAAAACGATTTTATCATTAGCTTTTCCTAATGATAACGCCTTTTGTACAGAGCTATCGTTTACTTTTTGATTGACGGTATTTTGATTCGTAGCTTTAGATGTTGCCACAATAATTTGATCTTGATCAATAAACTTAATCTCATCAATTTCAGTTCTATTGGCATAATCATCTAATATATTTTGTATTTCTTTTTGGAAGTTCCGATTTGGATCTTCTGAGTTGTACGTTTTCTTTATGTTGTAATTAATCTGTTTCACGTGTTGTTCAATATTTGTCTTGAAGTTACGTGTCAGCTCTTTCTCAAGACTATTTGTAAAATATAATCCAATAATTTGCATACCAATAATGATTAATAAAACATAAATAACGACAAGTTTAATGTGTAAGGACTGAAACTTCTTTAGCCAATTCATAATATCAGCCTACTCTTGTGTTTGTAGGAAATAACCCACACCTCTACGCGTCACAATATATTCTGGGTGTGATGCATCGTCTTCGATTTTCTCACGTAGACGACGTATCGTAACATCGACTGTACGTACATCTCCAAAATAATCATAACCCCATACAGTTTGGAGTAAGTGTTCACGCGTCATAACTTGTCCAATATGTTTTGCTAAATAATGAAACAATTCAAATTCACGGTGTGTCAATTCGATATCGACACCACGTTTTTTAATTGAATATGCATCAGGGTATACCGTAATATCTTTAATGACGATTTCATTTGTTTCTTCGTCTTCAGTTTGTGTTGGTTGAGAATAATGTCTACGTAAGTTTGCTTTCACTCGTGCGATTAATTCACGTGTTGAAAAAGGCTTCGTCACATAATCATCTGCACCTAACTCTAACCCTAGAACTTTATCAATTTCTGAGTCTTTAGCTGTTAACATAATGATTGGCATTTCAAATTTCTTACGAACCTCTCTACAAACTTCCATACCATCTCTACCAGGTAGCATAATATCTAATAATACGATGTCTGGTTCTTCTGCATATATCAAATCTACTGCGTCATTACCGTCATATGCGCAATAAACATCATAACCTTCTTTTTTTAAATTAAATTCAAGTATATCTGCAATTGGTTTTTCATCATCAACGACTACTATTTTTCTAGCCATACATTTACCTCATTTCTTTTTGAAAATAAGTATCTCTAAGCACACAATTGTGCATGATATCCTATACTATAATTTAACACTATTTGTCTATTAATTCTATTGTTTGACGTTAATCTATGATTGAACAACAAAAAAATGCTTATCGTTATTACGATAAGCATTAAAAGCGGTCCCGACGGGAATCGAACCCGCGATCTCCTGCGTGACAGGCAGGCATGTTAACCGCTACACCACGGGACCTTATGTATAAAATTGAGATGGTGACCCCTACGGGATTCGAACCCGTGTTACCGCCGTGAAAGGGCGGTGTCTTAACCGCTTGACCAAGGGGCCTCTGTTTAACACAAGATTGATTATAGCATGACTAATATACAGAAGACAAGATTTTATTTTAAATTTTTTATATAATAAATATAGAAGTACTAAAAAGGGATGATAATATGGAACAAGCACAAGTTATTAGAAAAGGACATCGTAAATTACGTAAAGGAGAAATCCTCAAACGATTCATATTTATCACCATCGGCAGTATATTAATGGGGGTAGGGTTAGAATTATTTTTAGTTCCTAACAATTTACTAGATGGTGGCATTGTCGGTATCGCAATTATTTTGAGTCATCTCACCAATTTAAAGCTTGGATTATTTATCTTTCTACTAAATATTCCGTTTTTCTTTTTAGGATACAAGCAGATTGGTAAGACATTCACGATTTCTACAATTTACGCAATTACAATATTATCTATTACAACAGCCTACTTACATCATTTTGATCCTTTTATTAAAGAAGCATTTTTAGTAACGATCTTTGGAGGCGCAATTATTGGTTTAGGCGTAGGTCTCGTAATACGATATGGTGGATCTTTAGACGGTTCTGAAATCAGTGCAATCTTAATCAGTAGTAAAGCACCATTTTCAGTAGGCGAAATCGTTATGTTGATTAACTTCTTCATATTTACAGCTGCAGGATTTGTATTCAATTGGGAATCAGCGATGTTTTCCGTTATTGCTTATTTTATAGCTGCTAAGATGATTGACGTAACCGTTCAAGGATTTGATGAATCAAAAGCTGTATGGATCATTAGCGATACATATAGAGATATCGGAGAAGCCATCAATGACCGACTCGGTAGAGGTGTGACATATCTGAATGGAGAAGGCGCATATACAGGCGAAGATAAAAAAGTCGTATTCTGTGTCATCACACGATTAGAAGAATCCAAACTAAAAGATATCGTAACAGAAATAGATAACACCGCATTCCTATCAATCGGTGACGTGAGCGAAGTAAAAGGCGGACGCTTTAAGAAAAGAGAAATACATTAATCAATCACAGTAACAAGCATAAGAATTTATGATTTCAAAGTACAGATAGAAGTCTATGATTGCGGACAGTCTTAATTAAGTAGACTGATTAAGTTAGTGTCTAGAGCGCAGTTGGTAGACAACCTTGAAATGATAAGTTTTTATGCTTTTTTTGTTGGGGATGAGGTGGGGATGGGTGAGTTTGTTGAGGGTGTCCGAGGATGTATGGGGGTGAGGATTGTTGAGGATGGTCGGGTATGTATGGGGGTGAGGATTGGGTTCAAGATGGGGTTGATAGGCGATCTCTTGGCTTTATTCAGGACTTAAGCCATGACTTGGGACATCTCTTGGCTTTATTTGGTAGTTAAGCCAAGACTCGGGCGATCTCTTGGCTTTATTCAGGACTTAAGCCATGACTCGGCCAATCTCTTGGCTTTATTCAGACGTTAAGCTAAGACTTAGACAATCTCTTGGCTTTATTCAGACGTTAAGCTAAGACTTAGACAATCTCTTGGCTTTATTCAGGACTTAAGCCATGACTTGGGCGATCTCTTGGCTTTATTCAGTACTTAAGCCATGACTTTGAACAGAACTTAAAAATATAAACCTTAATGAGTATATTATATGTTTCATGTAGCCCTTAATGACCTTTATTTTTTCTGATTGTTGCTTCCATATATATCAGTCAAGGCCTGTAACTTTTTTTGATAGGCTATACCTTCCTTTAACGTCTCATTTTCTTTTCTAAGTCTTTCAAGTTCTTCGCGTTCATTTTCATTTAAAGGTAAATTTTTATTATCTGATTTAGATCGTTTTTTAGTCATAGTTTGAGATCCTCCTTTTGTTTATTATCTTGTCTAAATTTTAAAACAGATAATTTAAATTCGCTAGTATAAACAGTATTTCTACTTTTTACTTCTAAAATTTTTACGATCTCGTGAGTTTACTGCCTCTTTAACTCACATCTTCAACCATCTCGTGAGTTTATTCCGCCTTTAACTCACATCTGCCCCCAATCTCGTCCGCTTTCCCAACCCAACTCTAAACAATCCTGTCCACCCCAACCCAACTCACCCCTCATCACCTTATATCAACGCTCAACACCCCCCAACCAACTCATCACCTCAACTCACTCCAAACCACACAACACCTTCCCCCAATATGAAAAAACCAGCAGATACGCTACGTATCTGCTGGTTTCTCTTTATTTTATTAGTCCCATAAGTTTTCTAATAGGTTTGTTTGGTTTCTATCTGGTCCTACTGAGAAGATAGAAATTTTAACGTTACATAATTCAGAGATGCGTTCTAAATAACGGCGTGCGTTATCTGGTAATTCTTCTAATGAACGGCATCCTGTGATGTCTTCTTCCCAACCTGGTAGTTCTTCAAAGATTGGTTTACAACGTTCTAATTCGTTTAAGTTTGCTGGGTATTCAGTGATTTCAACACCGTCAATTTCGTATGCTGTACAGATTTTAACTGTTTTTAATCCTGTTAATACGTCAATTGAGTTGATTGATAAATCTGTAATACCACTTACACGGCGTGAGTGACGTAGAACTACTGAGTCAAACCAACCTACACGACGTGGTCTTCCAGTTGTTGTACCGTATTCACGACCTACTTCACGGATATGGTGACCATCTTCATCAAATAATTCTGTTGGGAATGGACCGTCTCCTACACGAGATGTATAAGCTTTACATACACCAATTACTTTAGATACGTATGTTGGACCAACACCGCCACCTACTGTAACGTTACCTGCAATTGGATTACTTGAAGTAACGAATGGATATGTACCGTGGTCGATATCTAACATCACACCTTGAGCACCTTCGAATAATACTTTTTCATTGTTTACGAAAGCATCATCTAATAATTTAGCTGTGTCTGTTACATATTCTTTCAAACGTTGTCCAGCTGCATAGTAAGTTTCAAAAATTTCTTCAAAAGTGAAACCTTCAGCGTTGAACATTTTTTCGAATAATTCATTTTTATATTCAAGATTTTCTTTTAAGCGTTTTTCAAAAGTTTCTTTATCTAATAAATCAGCCATACGGATACCGATACGTTGTGCTTTATCTACATAAGCTGGACCGATACCTTTTTTAGTTGTACCAATTTTGTTGTCACCGCGTTTTTCTTCTTCTAATTCATCTTGTTTAAGATGATATGGTAAGATGACTTGCGCACGGTTTGAAATTCTTAAATTGTCTGTTGCAACTCCGCGTTCATTTAAAGCATCTAATTCTTTCAATAAAGCTACTGGATCAACAACTACACCGTTACCGATAACACTTGATTTCTCTTGATAAAAAATACCTGATGGTACTAAATGCAATTTGTAAGTTTCTCCATCAAATTTAATTGTGTGACCTGCATTGTTACCACCTGAAAAACGTGCAATAACGTTTGCATCCTCTGCTAAGAAATCTGTAATTTTACCTTTACCTTCGTCTCCCCATTGCGTCCCAACGACTACGATTGATGACATGTGAGCACCTCCGCTTTTTCTCATTAACCATTAAGTATTCTATCAGTACTATCCTTAAATTGCAAACTAAAAACGAACATTAATTACGAGTGTCAAATTACATTTCCTATTCACCCTAGAATTGCTAAAAAACACCTTAACCACAGTATTTAAAAGGATTACAACCATTTTATTCATTTTCAAAAACACAAACTTAAGCACATAAGTGTTACTTTACACAAAACAAAAGACGTACATTTTTGCATAGTATACAATAAATGTACGTCTTTTATCTTAAAAACTTTTTTTATCCAAATTCCATTCCGGCATGTTGATAGTCAATATCGGTGAATTTGTTATATTGTTTCATGAAGTGTAGTTTAACGGTTCCTGTTGGGCCGTTACGTTGTTTAGCGATAATGATTTCAATTTCACCATTCTCGTCTTGTGCACCTGCATCGACCGCTTCTCCATCTTCATCTTCGCCGCCTCTTGAGTAATAGTCATCTCTATATAAGAAGGCAACAATATCCGCATCTTGCTCAATCGAACCTGATTCACGAATATCACTCATCATTGGTCTCTTATCTTGTCGTTGTTCAACACCACGAGATAACTGACTTAACGCAATAACGGGACATTCTAATTCTCTTGCGATTGCTTTAAGCATACGAGAGATTTCAGATACTTCTTGTTGTCTATTATCTGAACTACGAGATCCACTACCTTGAATTAATTGTAAGTAGTCAATCATGATCATATCTAATCCATGTTCTTGTTTGAGCCTACGACATTTAGCACGAATATCCGTAATTCGAATACCTGGTGTATCATCGATAAATATTTTCGTTCTTGATAGTTTACCTACTGCAACTGTAAACCTGCTCCAGTCTTCTTCAGTCATTGAACCTGTACGCAATCTATTTGAATCGACATTTCCTGTACTACATATCATACGTGTAGCAAGTTGATCGGCACCCATCTCTAAAGAGAAAATCCCAACTGAATACAAGTCTTGATGCGTTGCAACTTGTTGTGCGATATTTAATGCGAAGGCAGTCTTACCTACTGATGGACGTGCCGCAATAATGATTAAATCATTTCGGTTAAATCCTGCTGTCATTTGGTCTAAATCTCGATAACCAGTTGGTATACCTGGTGTTTGTCCGTTATTTTGATCGAGCTGTTCAGCATTATCAAACACAATACTTAATACATCTTTAATATCTTTGAAGCCTTCCGTACCTCTTGAAGCAGAAATCTCTAAAATTCTCTTTTCTGCATCTCCTAACAATGATTCTAAATCAAGTTCAGGATTATACCCATCTTCAGCAATACTATCCGCCACACGAATGAGTTGGCGTTTCACTGCATGTTTAAACACAATATCTATGTAGAAATGTATGTTTCTTGTTGTTGGGACATTATTTGCTAATTCTGCTAAATAGGCTGGACCGCCTGCTTCTTCTAATAATGATTCTGCAGCCAACTGGTCCATCAATGTAACAGAGTCAATTTCTTTATTCTGTTCATTTAGCATTAACATCGCTCTAAATATGTGTTGATGATTTGCACGATAGAAAGCTTCAGGTATTAATGTTTCACCTGTTGAGTTAATCAGTTCAGGATCAATCAAGATTGCACCGATAACAGATTGTTCAGCCTCTATACTATGGGGCATTTGTTTTGGGTTCATCATATTATCCATACCATCCATACTGATTACTCCTTTCCATTTTTAATAATTTTTATTATAACGCATTAAAATAGGTCGGTAAATCAAATACCGACCATTTTATTGATGCCTTTATTCTTCAACAACATGTACTTTTAATGTACCAGAAACTTTGTTGTGTAGTTTAATTGGTACATTTGTATAACCTAAACTGTGAATACCATTTGGTAAGTCCATTTTACGTTTATCAACTTTGATTTTGTGTTGTTTATCTAATGCTTGCGTAATTTGTTTCGTACTTACTGATCCGAATAATTTACCGCCTTCACCTGTTTTAGCTGGAATTTTAACTTCTAATTCTTTAAGTTTTTCCGCAAGTGCTTTAGCATCTTCTATTTCTTGTTGTTTTAATTCTTCTTGACGTTTGTTTTGTTGTTCTAATTGTTTGAGGTTTCCAGGTGTTGCTTCTACAGCATAATTATTTTTGATTAAATAGTTTTGACCATATCCTACTGGTACGTCTTTCACTTCACCTTTTTTACCTTTACCTTTAACATCTTGTGTGAAAATAACTTTCATTATTCTTCCACTCCTTTATCATCTGATTCAACAACCTCAACTAATGCTTCGATTGCTTTTTCTACTGTTGTATTTTTAATTTGTGTTGCAGCATTGGATAAGTGGCCGCCTCCACCGAGTGCTTCCATCGTTAATTGTACGTTTACTTCTCCTAACGAACGAGCAGAAATACCAATTGTATCTTCTGATCTTCGTGCTACTACATAAGATGCTTCTACACCTTCTAAGCCAAGCAACTCATCTGCTGCTTGTGCAACTGTAACAGGGTGATATGTTTCATGATCTTCACCATGCGCAATTGCGACACCACCGCGGAATAATTTAACTGTCTTAATTAAGTCTGAACGTTTAATATACGTATCGATATCATCTTTTAAGAAGTGCTGACAAAGAATCGTATCTGCACCATGACTTCTTAAAAAGCTCGCAGCATCAAATGTTCTTGATCCTGTTCTTAATGTAAAGTTACGTGTATCCACAATAATACCGGCTAACATAATCGTTGATTCGATTCTCGTTAAACGATGTTCTGTTGGTTGGTATTCTAACAACTCTGTAACAAGCTCAGCTGTCGAACTTGCATAAGGTTCCATATACACAAGTAATGGACTTGAGATAATACTTTCGCCTCGACGATGATGGTCAATAACGACTTTTCTATTTGCTTTATTAAGCAAGTTCTCATCGATTACAAGTTCAGGTTTATGTGTATCCACGACAACGAGTGTTGTACGTGGTGTCATTTCATGCCAAGCTTCTTCTGATGTAATAAATCTTTCTTTCAAATCAGGCTTCTCGTCTATTTCAGCCATCACACGTTCTAATGTACTATCAATATCCGAATCGTTTAATACAATATATGATTCAAGATTGTTCATCTTCGCAATACGTGATACACCGATTGCTGCGCCGATTGCGTCCATATCTGGTGATTTATGACCCATAATGATCACTTTGTCACCTTCAATTAAGATATCTCGCAACGCATGAGATATCACACGTGCACGTACTCTCGTTCTTTTTTCCATCGGGTCAGTCTTACCGCCGTAGAATCTCACGTTACCGTTACTATTTTTAATGGCTACTTGGTCGCCACCACGGCCGAGCGCTAAGTCTAAACTTGATTGTGATAGTTCACCTAGCTCAATTAAGTTCTCACTACCTTCACCAATACCGATACTCAGTGTTAATTGGTGACCGATTTCTCTTGTCTTATCTCTTAAATCATCTAATAAGTTGAACTTCAACGTTTCGATATCTTCTAATATACTCTTGTTTAATAACGCGATAAATTGATCAGCACTATAACGTTTAATAAACAGTTGATAACGTGATGACCAGTCATCTATAACGCTTGTAATCAAACTATTAATTTCTGAACGTTGAGAGTCATTCATATTCTGCGTAATTTCATCAAAGTTATCTAAGAAAATAGTTGCTATGATTGGTTTTTCATTTTCATATAATTCATATACACGGGAAGATTCAGTAATATCAAACAGATAAATAGACTGCTCATCTTCAGTATAAGTGACTTTATATTTGTATGATCCTTCTTCAATCTCTACTTCTGAAGTATTTTCTAATCTTTTTAAGATATTTGGAAATACTTCGTTAATTGGTTCGTCTAAAACGTCTCGTTCTAATCGTTTATTAGCAAAATTATTAATCCATTCGATATGATCATTTTTGTCTAATAATATGACGCCTATTGGTAAGTCACTGACTGCACTTGTTTTACTTTTCGTAATTCTACCGGCTAAACTCCCAATATATAAATCTAATTTCAAAAAGCTCTGTCTAACAAAAAATATGCTTACTGCAATTAGAATTATCGTAGCAACCGTCGAAATAATCGCCCAAAATATTGAATTAAAAAAACTGAATACGACTAGCACCAAAGCTAATATCATCATAATAATGTACGGAAATATTAGGGCTTTTTTAACAGATTGACGGTTCATAAACTCACCTCAATTTACTTTTTTATACGTTGTTTCAAGTTAAACCAAATGTCCATTAATCCGAATAAGTACGCAAACGGTTTAAATATAAATGCCATTACAAAGATGATGACACCTACTATAATTGGTAATTTTTTAACTTTTACAAATAAATGGAACAACGATAATGCTTGTATAAATATAACCCATTCTAACACAAATTGTAAGTTAGTGACTATGCCATACGCCACGACATTGTCTTGTGTGACAAACAAACTCACGAGCACTGTAATCACAAAAACAAATGCTACGCTTCTATTGATTTGCCACATAAATAATGGTCTGAACACTGGTGTTGCGACTTTGAATTTTCTTAAAATCGGAAACGTCACAACTAAATTCACAAGCACTAATAAGAATACCCATAATACTATATACCCAGGAATGCTCGCTTGTAATATTTCTAATGAAACTTGTAATGATTCTTCGATTTCAGTTGTTATATTGCCACCCATTTGGAAATACGACAGTAATACATCATGATACTGGCTAAAGAATTTGCTTGTTAAAGGTAAGTTTCCCGTAATTTGTAAAATTAACACACTACCTATCGTCAAAATACTCATAAATGCTGTCACTAAGTACAACATACGTTCTTTAGATGTACGCTCAATAAGTAACTGCCCAATAAATACACTCATAAAAATAACAAGTGTCATGGCAGTTAATAAGAATACATGATTAAATAAAACAGTTGCACATAACGTTATGACAACCGTCACAAAAAAGGACGGTTTAGAGCGATACCAAAGAATCGTTCCTGGTATCGTAATAAATGGTATGATCAATATTGCTAATAATGGTACAAAGTTTATAATAGCGGCACTTAGAACTAGTACAAGTGTTGCTATGATTGTCGCTTTTATATCGACTTTAAAAGACAAATTTTTCACTTCCCAATCTAAATTAAACATCTTTCTCTATTTTACAGATTTTTATCCTTTAAAACAATGTAGGTGACTTTTAAGTTGATATCAGCGTGCTTTAAATTTATATAATTTTAAGAAATGATAAACGTTAGGCGCCCAATCTCCAAAATTCAATAAAAATCCATCATGGCCAACGTTGTCTTGTACATAGAAATGTCTATGATATTTAAAGAATCGACCTAAAGCTCTCACTTGGTCATCTGGATATAATAAATCATCCGCAAATCCTAACGTTAATACTTTCGTTTCTAATTGACGTAGACGCTCTTCAACATCATCTCGTCCTCTAAATATGTCATGACTGTCTAATACATCTAACAATGTTAAATAGCAGTCTTTATCGAATGCTTCTTTAAATTTATTGCCTTGATATTTTTGGTAGCTTACAACATCATCTGCAGAGAATCTTGATTCGTAATCTTTACTTGAACGATACGTTAAAAAGCCAAGTTGTCTTGCGATGCTCAAACCATCTTGTCCGTTCATATGAATAACTTGCCTAGCAATTTCATTAAATGCTCTACTATATGATGAAGTCTTCTCTGTCGCAGCTAATATGACTGCTTTTTTCACTTCAAACGAACCGTCATAAAGCATTTCTAACGTTTGCATTCCACCTAAAGAGCCGCCAATTAATACGTCTATTTTTTCGTAACCAAATTGTTTCAATCCTAATATATTTGCTCTCGCAACATCTCTCATCGTCAAATGTTCCGGGAAATTAGGTGTATTCAATCTTGAACTTGATCCATAAGGACTGCCAATTACATTAAATGTTATAAATTGATAATCATTAATTGAAAGGTAACCGCCATCTATAATTTCACGCCACCAACCTGCATGCTCATCATCACCATATGTTAAATGGTTGCCAGTTAACGCATGACAAACTACAACGAGTGGCTGGCCTTTATAACCCACATACTCATATTGAAGTTTCAAGTTATCAATCACTTCACCAGATTCTGTTTCAAAATGTCCAAGATCTACTATGCCTGTTTCTCGAGAAATAATCACATTAAAACCCCCTCTTATTTAAATTGAAAGACTTCTTACTCGTCAAAGAAGTAAGAAGTCCTCATCATCCTTATTATGCGAGTATACTCGTTGGTAGTAGCACCGTATCTGTTATGACCGGTTGCTGAAGTGTCGTCGGGCCAATTCCCTCAACTTCTCTGAATAAGCTTTGCTATGTAATTTATATTAAGAATACTAGAAATGAGCATTTCTTTCAATAAGTTAACGAATGAAATTAAAAGACTAATCTCACAATCGCCATAATAAACATACCGGCTATAACTGTAATCGTTAAACTTCTAAATATGAGCGCTATTAGAATCGTTGGTATCGCGACAATAATGCTCTCAAAATTAAGCGTAAATCCAGCATTGCCTTCTTGATTCAACATGCCTTCTAGTATTAATGCCGTAAAGAGACATACCGGCACATATTGTAACCACTTGATCACACTTTCAGGTAAATCCGCTTTTGATAACAATACAAATGGAGAAACACGGATAATCCAAGTTAAAACGAAACAACTTAACGTAATTAAAATTAAATACATCGATATACTCATTTATCAAACACCACCCCTACGACAGAAGCAATAATTGTCGACACAATAATAGATAAATAAGTTGGCATAAATAATGTCAGAATAAGCATGCATACAATCGTTAATAAAATTAAATAAAGATATACTAAGACTTTGCTTTTATGTATCGTTTCAAACTGAGCAATCAATAAAAATATAAACATCGCTGTTAAAGCATAATCGAGGCCAAACATTTCAGGTTTAGGTATTAAGTTACCGACTAAACCACCAATAATAGATGTCACAATCCATAATAAATAAGCTGAAATATTTAAACCATGCATCCAAGTCGCATTGAGCGATTTCTCTTTCGCATATTTCGTAATCGCAACACCAAATGACTCATCCGTTACAAGTGTACCTATTCCTACATTCGACCAGAAACCATTACCTTTAAATGCTGGGACTAAAGCTAAACTTTGAAGAAACATTCTTGAGTTAACAAAAAATACCGTCAATAGAATTGCTGAAATAGGGGAGTGGATGGCGACCAACGCACATATAATAAATTGAGCAGCACCCGCATAGACAAAAATAGACAACAATGCAATTTCCAAAATAGATAAACCAGATGAAATACCGACAATACCAAACGCTAGCGCAACACTAAAGTACCCAAGCATAGTAGGTATACAGTCTTTCACACCTTGAAGAAACAAACCTTTATTCGTAATACTCGTACTTGTCACAACGATGCCTCCAATCTATAGATAAAGGTAAGTCTAACGTTTGTCTAACCTCAGTCTCACTTACCTCTAAAGAATTTTAATATGTATTAGTTTTATCATACCTATATTACTTTATCAATAACACTTGATTAAATATTCGGAAAATAATTAAATAATTTGATATTTGATTGATCATTTTGATTTAGGTGGTCAAGTCTTCGTGCGTTATGCCCTTATTTTATACCTTAGCGCACGATATCTCTCAGTCTTCGTGCGTTATGCCCTGATTTCGTACCTCAGCGCACGATATCTCTCAGTCTTCGTGCGTTACGCCCTTATTTTGTACCCTAGCGCATGGTATCTCTCAGTCTTCGTGCACTTATATTCATATCTCAAACCATATAAAAAACAACAGAAATTCAATTGAATGAATTTCTGCTGTTTGATTATCTATCTAAATTATTCACTTAAACCGAATTCTGCACTTGCTTCGAATTTAACATCTCTACCGATCATTACGCCACCAGTTTCTAATGCTTGGTTAAATGATACGCCGTATTTTTCACGGTCGATTTTACCAGTTACTGCGAAACCTGTTACTGTTTCACCGTTTAATGGGTTTTTACTTACGCCGTTGAAATCAACGTCAAATGTTTCTTCGTGTGTTACGCCAGCGATTGTTAAATCACCTGTAATTGAATCTTCACTGATTGATTTTGTTTCAAATGTAATATTTGGGTTTTCATCTGCACTAAAGAAGTCAGCTGATTTTAAGTGAGCGTCACGGTCAGCGTTTTTAGTGTTAATTGAATCTGCTTTTATTGTAACTGTTGCTTTTAATGTAGAAAGGTCATTGATATCTCCTGATACTTCTACGTTATAATCTTCAAAAGTACCTTTAACGCGAGATACCATTAAATGTTTTACTGTAAATTCTAAACTACTGTGTGCTTTGTCAAAATTGAAATTTGTCATGTGTCAAAACTCCCTTTATTTATTTTGTATACTTAGTATATCAAATATAAAAAGTATATTCAAGCATTAAATCAAAAAAAAGAGTAACCAATATATGATTACCCTTTTTGAGAGATTTAACTCATTTATAATTTAATTGTTTTTAAGCCACCCATAAATGGTACTAATACTTCAGGTACAGTGATTGTACCGTCTTCGTTTTGGTAGTTTTCAACGATTGCAGCAAATGTACGACCTACTGCTAAACCACTTCCGTTTAGTGTGTGTACGTATTCTGGTTTCGCATCTTTGTTTCGTTTAAATCTAATATTTGCTCTTCGTGCTTGGAAATCTGTCATATTTGAACATGAGCTGATTTCTTTATAATCATTGTAACTTGGTAGCCATACTTCTATATCATATGTTTTAGAGCTTCCAAATCCAATATCTCCTGTACATAAATTCACAGTTCTGTATGGTAATTCTAAAGCTTGTAAAATATTTTCAGCGTGTTGTGTTAATTCTTCTAGTGCTTTAAATGAATCTTCAGGTCTTTCATATCTCACCATTTCAACTTTGTTAAATTGGTGTAATCTAATTAAACCTCTTGTATCTCTACCTGCTGATCCTGCTTCACTTCTGAAACATGCAGATTGTCCTGTAAATTTAATTGGGAATTGTTCATCTTGTAACACTTCATCACGATAGAAGTTTGTTAAAGGTACTTCAGCTGTTGGAATTGTATATAAGCCTTCTTTTTCTACTTTGAATAAATCTTCTTCAAATTTAGGTAATTGGCTTGTACCAAACATAGAATCTGCGTTTACAAGTTGAGGTACCATCATTTCAGTATAACCATGTTGCGTTGTATGCATCGTTACCATGAAGTTCATAAGTGCTCTTTCAAGTTGTGCACCTTGTCCTGTTAAGAATACGAAGCGTGCACCTGATACTTTAGCAGCTCTTTCAAAGTCTGCCATTTTAAGACTTTCAACTAAGTCCCAGTGCGCTTTAGATTCAAAATCAAATTGACGTGGTGTACCCCATTTACGTACTTCTACATTATCATCTTCATCTTTACCAACTGGTGTTTCATCACTAATTAAATTAGGAATTCTTACTAATTTGTACGTAACATCTTCATTTAATTGATTTAAATTTTGGTCGATTTCTTTAATTTGATCGCCAACTTGACGCATTTCTAAAATAACATCGTCTGCATTTTCTTTATTGCGTTTCTTCTGCGCAATTTCCCCGCTTACTTTATTACGACGTGATTTAAGTTCTTCTGTTTGAGCGATGAGTTCACGGCGCTTTTTGTCTAATTCTAAAATTTCATCGATGACCTTTGGATCGTCACCTCTTTTAGCTACTTTATCTTTAACAAATTCCGGTTCAGACCTAATTAATCTAATGTCTAACATAATATTTCCTCCCTCTTATACTATAATTGTTTAAGAAAAAAGCACCACGTTCCTCGTTGTTACACAAGGGACGTGGTGCTTACGCGTTGCCACCCTATTTAACAGTTATTAAAAACTGCACTCTAAGTCATATAACGGTTTCTACCGATTGTTCTTCTTAAAAGGATAGATTCGTTTAAGTTTCATGACTTGTTTACACCAACCACAAGCTCTCTATACATGTACGCTTAAATTACTTATTCCTAAACAATATAGTTATTAAATTAACATAAATATATCAAATTGATATCATATTTTCAAGCTATACTTATGATTCAGTCAAGAGACCTGTATTTTCATAAACTTTTTTACCGTTAATAATCACTGTTTCGGCATGGTTTACACCGTAATGATATGGTAAATATTCATGGTTCGGAATATCCCATACAACTACATCAGCTTGATCGCCAACTTCAAGTGTACCTGCTTCTGCATCAATTGCTTTAGCTGCATTAACTGTAACAGCATTCCAAATTTCATTAGGCGTCAGTTTAAGCTTTAATGCCGCAATGCTCATTACAAGTTGAAGGTTGTCTGTCACACAGCTACCTGGATTGAAGTCAGTCGCAATTGCTACTGCACCGTTGTTATCAATCATACCTCTTGCATCTGCATATTGATCTTTACCTAAATAGAACGTTGTGCCTGGCAATAATACGGCTACAGTGTCGCTGTCTTTTAACGCTTTCTTATCTTCCTCACTAGAAGCTACGAGATGGTCTGCAGATATTGCACCTTCATCTATCGCTAACCCTAGTCCACCAAGTGGATCGATTTCATCAGCATGAATTTTAACTTTTAAACCTTTATCTTTTGCTGCTTGCATATAACGTCTTGATTCTTCAATTGTGAATACACCTGTTTCACAGAAGATATCCGCGAAGTCAGCTTTATCTTTCACATCATCTAATAAATCAATCATTTCTTGTAAGAATGTTGCATTGTCTTTCGCATCTTTAGGCACTGCGTGTGGTCCTAAAAATGTATGTTTCATTCGAATCGGTAAGTCTTGCGCTAATTGATGTGCCACATTTAATTGTTTTAATTCAGTTGCTTTATCTAACCCATAACCACTTTTAGCTTCTACAGTTGTTGTACCGAATTGAATCATTCTAATAATTTCTTTTTTAGATTTTTCGTATAGTGTTTCTTCACTTGATTCACGAGTCGCTTCAACCGTACTTAAAATTCCGCCACCTTGTTTTAAGATATCAAGATAACTTACCCCTTGTTGTTTAAGTGCCATTTCATGTTCTCTAGACCCGCCAAACACTAAGTGTGTATGTGCGTCTACTAAACCTGGTGATACAACTTTATGAGTGGCATCAATGACTTCTTTAGCTTCAAATTCTTCAGTATGTTCACCTGCATAAACGACTTTACCTTCATTTATAACAACTGTGCCATTCTTGACAATATTTAATTCATTTAAAGCTTTCCCTTTAAGAGGTCCGTCAGTCTTCTTTGGCAAAATTAATTCGCCTATATGTTGGATGATGATATCATTCATGGTTATCTTTCTCCTTTAACATTGGAATATCTACGTTTCTTTCTTTTGCAGTATCAATTGCAATGTCATACCCTGCATCAGCATGTCTTGCTACACCCATACCTGGGTCAGTTGTTAATACTCTGCCTAGTCTTCTATCTGCACGTTCACTACCGTCTGCTACTACTACCATACCAGCGTGTAACGAGTAACCCATACCTACACCGCCACCATGGTGAACTGAAATCCAAGAACCACCTGCAGCTGTATTTACAAGTGCATTTAAGATTGCCCAGTCACCTACAGCATCTGATCCGTCTTTCATAGATTCTGTTTCTCTGTTTGGTGATGCTACTGAACCTGAATCTAAGTGGTCACGTCCAATAACGATTGGTGCTGATATTTCACCTTTTCTAACAAGTTCATTTAATGCTAATCCCATTTTTGCACGTTCGCCATATCCAAGCCATGCAATTCTTGAAGGTAAACCTTGGAAAGCAATTTTTTCACTTGCCATATCTAACCAACGCATTAATTTTTCATCTTCAGGGAAGAGTTCACGCATTAATTCGTCTGCTCTTTCAATATCTTTAGGGTCACCACTTAAAGCAGCAAATCTAAATGGTCCTTTACCTTCACAGAATAATGGACGGATATATGCAGGTACGAATCCTGGGAAATCAAATGCATTTTCTAAACCTTCATCGAATGCTACTTGTCTAATATTATTACCATAGTCAAATGCAACAGCACCATTTTTTTGGAATAATAACATTGCTTCTACATGTTTTTTCATAGATGCTGAAGATAATTCTACATATTTTTTAGGGTCACTTTCACGAAGTTTATCCGCTTCTTCAAGTGAATATCCTTCAGGTACATAACCATTCAATGGATCATGTGCAGAAGTTTGGTCAGTCACGATATCAATTTTAAATTCTCTATTTAAGATTTCATGATGAATTTCAGCAGCATTTCCTACTAAACCTATTGATAAAGGTTTACCCGCTTTTTTAGCTTCTTCTGCTTTTTCTAAAGCTTCATCTAATGAATCTGTCATAACATCACAATATCTTGTTTCGATACGCTTTTCAATTCTAGACGGATCGACGTCTACACAGATAGCAACCCCACCATTCATCGTTACTGCTAATGGTTGAGCTCCACCCATACCGCCTAATCCAGCTGTTAACGTAATCGTTCCTTCTAATGATCCTCCAAAATGCTGGTTCGCACATTCAGCAAATGTTTCGTAAGTACCTTGAACAATACCTTGAGAACCAATATAGATCCAGCTACCAGCAGTCATTTGACCGTACATCATAAGCCCTTTTTTATCTAATTCATGGAAATGTTCCCAGTTAGCCCATTTAGGTACTAATACAGAGTTTGATAATAATACACGAGGTGCTTCTTCATGCGTTTTGAAAACAGCAACAGGCTTACCAGATTGAACAAGCATCGTTTCATCATTTTCTAATCTTCTTAACGTATCAACAATCGCGTCGAAACTTTCCCAGTTACGCGCTGCTTTACCAATACCACCATATACAACTAACTTCTCAGGATGTTCCGCAACCTCAGGATCCAAGTTGTTGTATAGCATTCTTAGAACCGCTTCTTGCTCCCAACCTTTACACTCAATTTCCAAACCTTTTTTCGCTTTAATCGCTCTAGACATATTTCATTTCCCCTTTACTAAAAAATTAAATGCTTAAATAGAATTGAACTTTATACGTATTTAGTTAACTATCTCAAATATTCACAAACTTTCTCTATATCATGATGGAATACTCTATCTTGTGTGATTGAAGGTACGATTGATCTTAGTTCTTCGTATTTTGCTTTTGTCTTCGGTGATAGTTTGTCTACACCTTTTATTTCTACTGCTTGCAACGCGATAATACATTCTATAGAAATGACTCTTCGTACGTTCTGTATGATTTGATATGCGTGTCTTGCGCCAATTGTTCCCATTGATACATGGTCTTCTTGGTTTGCAGAAGATGGTATTGAATCCACGCTTGCTGGATGTGCTAATGTCTTATTCTCTGATACGAGTGATGCTGCTGCATATTGCATGATCATTGCACCACTTTGTAAGCCTGGTTCTGGACTTAAGAATGCTGGTAATCCGCCATTGAGTTGTGGATTAACTAATCTTTCAAGTCTTCTTTCTGATACATTCGCTAACTCAGCAACACCAATCTTCAAGAAATCTACGGCAAATGCTATTGGTTGTCCGTGGAAGTTACCACCTGAGATTACGAGTGTTTCGTCATCGTTATCAAATATTAATGGATTATCATTTGCTGCGTTCATTTCTAATTCTAATTTTTCTTTTACATAATTTAATACTTGGAAGCTTGCGCCGTGTATTTGCGGTATACATCTCAATGTATATGCATCTTGTACGCGTACTTCACCTTGTCTAGTTGTTAATTTAGAACCTTCTAACCAATTTCTCATACGCTCTGCAACTTCAACTTGCTCATTAAAGTTTCTAACGATATGCACGTGCTCATCATATGCGTCTACGATACCGTTCAGTGCTTGATGTGTTAATGCAGCAATCCACTCTGCATGATATGCAATATTTTCAGCTTCAATATATGCAATTACACCTTGAGATGTCATCGCTTGTGTACCGTTTATAAGGGCTAATCCTTCTTTCGCTTGTAACGAATGTGGTTCCAATCCTACTTCGTGTAAGACTTCTTTCGCATTTCTTGTTTCACCTTTATAATGGACATCTCCTTCACCAATTAACGCTAAAGCTAAGTGAGATAATGGTGCTAAATCTCCTGAAGCACCTAACGATCCTTGCTCAGGTATGACAGGAATGATTCTTCTATTAATAAATTCTACTAATAACGAAACAAGTTTTTCTGTTACACCTGAATGGCCTTTTAACATCGTATTTAACCTTAAGACCATCATGATTAATGACACATTATCTGGAAAAGGTTTACCCGTACCACATGAATGAGAACGGATTAAATTGACTTGTAAATCGTTATATTTTTCTTTTTCTATTAATACATCACTAAATAATCCGAAACCTGTCGTAATACCATAAATCGTTTCTTTATTTTTAATGATTTTTTCTACTGTTTCTCGACTTTTTCTGACATTAACTAACGCTTCTTCCGAAATAGATATTTGACCATCTTCTTTCAAGAATTGTTTAATGTCTTGAATTGTTAAATCTTTACCATTCAATACTAAGTTCACTGAAAACACTCCTTTTTAGGACACAAAAAAATACAACAAATCAAAATTTGTTGCACCTTTCTTATATCTAATATCTAGTAGGTGTTTCTATGTCTTATATATGATTGATACCTAACCCAATTGTTTCATGTTCTTTACCTTTTATAGGCGCTCCGATTGTACCGTACAAACTCACAGCTATCCATTCACCTTCTGCTTTATCTTGGTAAGGATAACCCCTAACTATTGAAAACTTTAAGCCAACCGTTCGCATAATTTCACCAATAGATAATTCACCCCTTGTAATACCATTCACCGCTTCTAAAATCGCATGGTATAACGCGTGTGTTTCTCTATACTGACTTTCCGAAATAATCCCTTGTCTTCTAGCCGCTGTTTCAACAGATGCAATGATTTTATTTAATGACATTGTGCCAATTTTGCCTACAATAAATTGCATATCATGACATTGAGGCATTAATTGCTTTGCCGTTTGCTCATCTGTGATCGTTAATAACGTAGCGTACTTCCCAATTGATATTTGTTCAGTCATGTGAAAGCTCCTATCTCATCTAATAACTAATGTCTATATTTATATTAAGTATACGCTTTCAAAAATTTTCTGACAATACTTTTTAGCACATCCATAACTCAGTGATTGATTAATATATTAGCCTGTTAAAGTAATTTATTTGTTACGTTTTGGAAAATTCTCTGTTCAATTTCAACTTTAAGTGGCATAATAAATCGTACAATTATTTGAAGGTGGGTTAATATGAAGACTATTTCATCTGTCACAATTCCAAAAAGAGAACAAGAATCTCATAAAGGGGATTATGGTAGGATATTATTAATCGGAGGTAACGCTAATTTAGGTGGCGCAATTATTTTAGCAGCAAGGGCATGTGTATTTAGTGGTAGTGGACTTATAACTGTTTCTACACATTCATCCAATTTTGCTGCATTGCATTCAAGATGTCCTGAAGCAATGGTTTCAGATATCACGGATTTAAAAAAGCTTTCTAAATTAATTGAGCAATCGGATTGTATTTTAATAGGTCCAGGTCTCGGTTTAGATTTTAAAGGGAATAATACATTAACATTTCTATTCCAAAATATTCAGCCACACCAAACATTAATTATTGATGGAGATGCTATTACGATTTTAAGTAAGTTAAAGCATACTTTACCTGAATGTGAGATTATCTTTACACCTCACCAAAAAGAATGGGAAAGACTGAGTAATATCCCGATTGAAGAACAAACTTATGAAAACAATAAAGAAGCGGTTGATGCGTTAAATGCAACAGTCGTATTGAAAAAACATGGTACTGAATTATTCTTTAAAGATCATGAATATAAATTATCTATCGGTACACCTGCTATGGCAACAGGTGGAATGGGAGATACGTTAGCAGGCATGATCACAAGTTTCGTTGGACAATTTGATTTAGAAGAAGCGGTTATTAACGCAACGTATATTCACAGTTATATTGGTGAAAAGCTTTCTAAAGATATGTATATCGTACCACCATCCAAACTTATAGATGAAATTCCATATGCTATGAAATCATTCGAAGCTTAAATATTCAAAATAAAAAAGCATATCACGCTACTGATGTTGATCAGTGAGTTCGTGATATGCTTCTTTTTATATATTATTCTTCGTTATTATCTTGTTCTTCGATATCTTCATTCACACGTTCCATGAAGTCTTCTCTTAAATCTTCTTTACCTTCTTGAGCGTCAGTCTCAACAGGATCAGTTTCTGTTGTTTCTTCTAACACACCTTCAACAGGTGATTCTGCAATTTCATCTTCGTCTGGCTCAACTTTAGCTACTGTTGCAACATGTTGATTTTCACCTAAACGGATTAATCTTACACCTTGAGCACTTCTACCATTTTGAGAGATATCTGCTACGTGTAATCTAATGATGACACCTGAATTTGTAACAATCATTAAGTCTTCGTCACCGTTGACCGTTGTGATACAAACAAGGTTACCATTCTTCTCAGTTAGAGTGGCAGTCTTAATACCTTTACCACCTCTATTAGAGATACGATATTGATCAGCTGACGTACGTTTACCATAACCTTTTTCAGTTACGATAAGTATTTCATCTTGTTGATCTTCATCTGTAACATCTAATCCGATAACTTCATCATCTTCTCTTAATGTAATACCTTTCACACCCGCTGCTGTTCTTCCTAATGGGCGTAATTTAGATTCATCAAAGCGAATTAATGATGCATGTTTCGTACCAATAATGATTTCTTTCGTACCATCCGTCAGTCTAACCGCAATAAGCTCGTCGCCTTCTTTAAAGTTGATTGCGATTTTACCATTTTTGTTAATACGTGAGAAATTAGATAATTTAGAACGTTTAACTGTACCATGTTTAGTAGCAAAGACTAAGTAATCTTCTTCACTTGATAAGTCTTTAACAGCTATCATCGTACTAATCATTTCATCTTTTTCGATTTCTAAAGCATTAACGATTGGTAAGCCTTTAGATTGTCTAGACATTTCAGGAATTTCGTAACCTTTAAGTTTGTAGACACGACCTTTATTCGTAAAGAATAAGACGTTATCATGTGTACTTAATGTTACGAGTTGGCTAACAAAGTCATCTTCTATCGTATTCATACCTTGTACACCACGTCCACCTCTATTTTGTGAACGATATGTAGATACTGGTAATCGTTTAATATAGTTGTTATGACTTAATGAAATAACGATTTGTTCTTCTGGGATTAAGTCTTCATCTTCAATTTGATCAAGACCTGCTGCCGTAATTTCTGTACAACGCTCATCACCATATTTATCTCTTATTTCAGTAATTTCTTCTCGAATGATTTCTAGTAATTTTTCTTCATCACGTAAAATCTCTTTTAATTCTTCAATAAGTTTAAGTAAATCTTGATATTCTTTTTCAATTTTGTCGCGTTCTAAACCAGTTAAACGACGTAAACGCATATCTAAAATCGCTTGCGCTTGTCTTTCAGATAGGTTGAAACGATTTTGTAAACCTTCCATCGCTTCTGAGTCACTTTGTGATTCACGAATTAATGTAATGATTTCATCGATATGATCTAATGCGATTCTTAAACCTTCTAGAATATGCGCTCTATCTTGAGCTTTTTTCAAGTTATATTTCGTACGTCTTGTTACGACATCTTTTTGGTGTTCTAAATAATGATATAGAACTGCACGTAAGCCTAATAATTTAGGTTTACCATCAACTAATGCAATCATATTCACACCAAATGATGTTTGTAATGGTGTTTGTTTGTATAGGTTGTTAAGAATAACGTTAGCATTCGCATCTTTTCTAACTTCTATAACAATACGTACACCGACTTTTAAGCTTGTTTCATCTCTTAAGTCTGTAATACCTTCAATTTTCTTATCGCGTGCTAATTCAGCAATTTTCTCGATTAATCTTGCTTTATTAACTTGGTAAGGTATTTCAGAAATGACGATACGTTCTTTACCATTTTTCATAACTTCGATTTCAGAACGTGCTCTCATTAAGATTGATCCTCGACCAGTTTCGTATGCACGTCTAATGCCACTTCTACCCATAATTAAACCAGCTGTTGGGAAGTCAGGACCATGAACGATATCCATTAACTCATTTGTCGTAATTTCTGGGTTATGACTAAGCGCTAATACGCCGTCTATAACTTCATTTAAGTTATGAGGTGGAATATTTGTTGCCATACCAACTGCGATACCTGATGTACCATTCACTAATAAATTAGGGAATCTTGCAGGTAAGACTACCGGCTCTCTTTCGTTACCATCGTAGTTGTCTTGGAAATCAATCGTATCTTTATTGATATCTCTTAATAATTCACTTGTAATTTTAGCCATACGTGCTTCTGTATAACGCATTGCAGCAGCACCATCACCATCCATAGAACCAAAGTTCCCTTGGCCATCTACTAATGGATATCTATAACTAAAGTCTTGTGCCATACGTACCATTGCTTCATAAATAGATGAGTCACCGTGTGGGTGATATTTACCCATTACGTCACCAACAATACGTGCAGACTTCTTGTAAGGTTTGTCTGAAGTCATACCTTGATCATTCATACCATATAAAATACGTCTATGAACTGGTTTTAAACCGTCTCTAACATCGGGTAATGCACGAGATACAATTACACTCATTGCATAGTCTAAGAATGATTCTTTCATTTCTTTACTGATGTTACGTTCACTAACTCTTGATTGTGGTATTTCAGCCATTAATCATATCCTCCTTAAATCGTAAATGATGCTTTATATATCTAACGTTGCGTATTCGGCATTTTCTTCAATAAATTGACGACGAAACTCAACAACATCTCCCATAAGCATTTCAAAAGTTTCGTCAGCTTCTATCGCATCTGTTAGTGTTACTTGAAGCATTGAACGATGTTCAGGATTCATTGTTGTTTCCCACAATTGATCAGCATTCATCTCTCCAAGACCTTTATAACGTGCTATAGACAATTTCGGTGTTGAGCTAAGTTCTTCTTTTAATTTATCTAATTCTCTATCGTTAAATACATAATATTTTTTCTTACCTTGTTCTACTTTGTATAAAGGTGGTTGTGCAATGTATACATAACCCGCTTCAATAAGTGGTCTCATGAATCTATAGAAGAATGTTAATAATAACGTTCTAATATGTGCACCATCGACATCGGCATCTGTCATGATCACTAATTTATGATATCTCGCTTTACTAATATCAAACTCTCCACCAATACCTGTTCCTAGACCTGTAATCATGGCACGAATTTCGTTATTACCTAAAATTCTATCTAAACGTGCTTTTTCAACGTTTAAAATCTTACCACGTAACGGTAGAATCGCTTGTGTCTTAGAGTCACGACCTAATTTAGCAGACCCCCCGGCAGAGTCACCCTCAACGATGTATAATTCACATTCTTCAGGTTTCTTACTTGAACAGTCTGCAAGTTTACCAGGTAAGCTTGATACTTCTAATGCTGATTTACGTCTTGTAACTTCTCTCGCTTTTTTAGCGGCAAGACGTGCTCTAGAAGCCATCACACCTTTATCTACAATAATTCTTGCAACGTTTGGATTCTCTAATAAGAAACGTTCAAAGAGTTCAGAGAATAATTTATCAACGATTTGACGTACTTCTGAGTTACCTAATTTAGTCTTTGTTTGACCTTCGAATTGAGGATCACCGTGTTTAACAGATACAACAGCTGTCATACCTTCACGTACGTCTTCACCAGATAGCTTTTCTTCGCCTTCTTTAAGAAGCTTGTTCTTAATACCATAGCTGTTAATAACACGCGTTAATGCACGTTTAAATCCATCCTCATGCGTACCACCTTCATAAGTATGAATGTTGTTCGCATAAGTTAATAAATTCGTCGCAAAACCATTGTTATATTGAATGGCAATCTCAACTTCTACGTCATCTTTAGTATCGTGAATATAAATTGGCTCATCATATAGTACTTCTTTAGATTTATTTAACATTTCAACATAAGATTTAATACCGCCTTCATAGTGGTATGAATCTTCTTGAATGTTTTCGTCATCTCTTTCATCTCTCAATGAAATTTGGATACCTTTATTTAAGAATGCTAATTCACGAATACGTTTTTGTAATGTTTCATAGTCATATTCAGTTGTTTCAGTAAAGATTTCACCGTCAGCTTTAAAGCGTATTGTTGTACCTGTATGATCTGTGTCACCAATGACTTTCAAATCAAATGCTGGTACACCTCTTTCATACGCTTGGTGATAAATTTTATTGTTAAGGTGAACGTAAACTTCTAAATTAGAAGATAACGCATTTACGACAGATGAACCTACACCATGTAAACCACCAGATACTTTGTATCCGCCACCGCCAAATTTACCACCGGCATGAAGTACTGTTAAGATAACTTCTACAGCAGGACGTCCCATTTTCTCTTGAATATCAACAGGTATACCTCTACCGTTATCTGTTACTTTAATCCAATTGTCCTTTTCTATTACAAGTTCAACATGATCTGCATATCCAGCTAATGCTTCATCGATACTGTTATCTACAATTTCCCAAACGAGATGATGTAATCCTCTTACAGATGTAGAACCTATATACATACCAGGGCGTTTACGGACTGCCTCTAAACCTTCTAATACTTGTATCTGATCTGCACCATAACTTGAAGCGTTATTTTGTTCTGACACGTATTTCCACCTTCACTTTCATCTACTCAATAATATTGCCTTTAGATACGTTAAATACCTTGGCATCTTTCATAATCTCATGCTCTATTCCATCAACAGATGTTGTTGTTACAAACGTTTGTACCTTCTCTTGAATTGTACTTAATAAATGGGTTTGTCGATTATCATCAAGTTCACTTAGCACATCGTCTAACAGTAGAATTGGATATTCACCTACAACTTGATTAATCAACTCAATCTCAGCAAGCTTTATGGATAATGCTGTCGTACGTTGCTGTCCTTGAGAACCATAAGTTTGTACATTCATATCATTAACATGAAAACTAATGTCGTCTCTATGCGGTCCAAAGCGTGCACTTCCACGTTCAATCTCTTTATCCATTGAATCATTAAGCAACGAACAAAAAGCCTCTTTCAATTCAGTTACATCTTGATATGTTTCTGACAGTTTAATATTCGGTTCGTATTGAACCTTTAAACTTTCTTTTTCGCTTGTAATGCCTTGATGGATCACTTCGGCAATCTTTTCTAATTCACGAATAAAGTGCGCACGTTTCAAAGTCACATTGGCTGCCGCTTCTGAAAATTGCTCATTGAATACTTCTAACATCGTTCGATCTTTCATTTTCCCAATTTGTAATTGTTTGAGGTAATGATTTTTTTGTTTAAGTAATCTTTGATAATTAGATAAATGATTTAAATAGACCGCAGACATCTGACCGAGTTCCATATCAATAAAACGTCGTCTGATTTGCGGGCTACCTTTTACAATATTTAAATCTTCTGGTGCGAACAACACCACATTTAAGTGACCAATATACTGTGTTAATCGGCTCTGTTCTAGATGATTAACTCTCGCCTTTTTGCCTTTTTTCGTAATGATTAAAGAAATAGGCATTGAGCCATGGCGATAACTTAGTTCACCTTCTATTTTACCATACTCTTCACCAAACTGTATGAGTTCTTTATCATTCGAAGTCCTATGACTTTTAGCCAGTGCTAAAGTATAGATAGATTCTAATAAATTCGTCTTACCTTGCGCGTTCTCACCAATTAATATATTAACATTGGAATTAAAATCAAGTGTACATTTATCATAATTTCTATAATGAGTTAAAGTAAGTTTCTGTAATATCATAATCTATTCACTGAGATGGTTAATACGAAATTGACCTTCAGAAGGAATTTCGACTAAATCACCATCATGTAATTTTTTGCCACGACGAGTTTCACGTTCACCATTTATTAATACTTCTTCATCTTGGAGGAACCATTTAGCCTGACCACCCGTTCCAATGACGCCTTCATTTTTTAGGAATTGACCTAAAGTAATATCGTCTTTTACTGAGATATCTTGTACCACTATCTTCACTCCAATCTTAATTAGTCATCTCTATATTATACCTTTTTTTTACCAAAAAATCATGCTTTTACGCACAATTCATTTTAAGATAAATTAATCTTCAAAATATTTATATTCTAAGTGAAAAATTAAGTCCGGAACTTAAACATTATTTTCATAATAAAATTAAAAAAGTATAGCTAACGAACATAGTGAGATACTATGGCGCCCTATCCTTACACTTTCACACAAAAAAGCTGAGACAATGATCTTTGTCTCAGCTTTTCGAATATTATATTGCTTTATCTTTCTTTGTAAAAATTAAAATCAAACTGATTAACAGGAATGCTGTTCCTGCTAAAAATGGAATTGTGATGAATCCAAATACATTGATATATTCTGATGAACATGGAACACCTTGTGTACATGGTTTGATTTCAGCAAATCCTGGTACTTTTTGCTCTAAGTAATGCCATGTCGATATCAATAGTCCGATGATTGATAACGGTAGTGCTATTTTTTTAACGTTAAAATCATTTTGGAATGAGCCTATTCCGAGTATTAACACGAGTGGATACATACAGATTCTTTGATACCAGCACATTGTACAAGGAACAAATTGTCGTATCTCACTAAAGTATAAACTACCTAACATAGCTACTAAAGCTATTACCCAGGAAATAAATAGTGCATATTGTTGCTTCAAATATATCACCTATTTTTATTTATTTTTCTTTTCTATCGCTTGATCGATTGCTTTAGAAACTTTGTCGTAATCCATTGGATCTGATAATACTTTACCATCTACCACAATTGTAGGTGTAACGTCTACATCGTATTTATTTGTTAAATCTGAATCATTTTTCATTTGTTTATAAGACTCTGAATTTCTATCTTTCACTAATTTCATGATTTGATCTTTTTTAGATTTATCAATATCTAATCCGTCTACTGCTTTTTGGACTACTTTAAGATCTAACCATTCATCGTCTGTTTCTGCATTATGGTCATCTGGTTGAGCTTCAAATAATGCTCTGTGGAAATCCCAATATGCATCAGGTGCGATTTTATAAACAGCATGTGCTGATGCACCACCAATTTCAGATCCTTCACCGTGGAATGGTGCGTTCACAAATCTATATTCCACTTTGTCTTTATCGATATAATCTTTTTCAATTTGATCCATGTAATTCGTTTCAAATGCTTTACATGCTGGACATTTAAAATCCCCAAATTCAACTATTTGAACTTTAGCTTTGTCTTTTTTATGTGTTGGATTATCTTTTGTATCTTTTGATAAGTCTGTGGCTTTAACAGTTCTATCAAATAGACTATCTTCTTTGTTGTCACTTCCGCTTCCACCAAACACAACAAGCAATACGATACCTACGACAACAACAAGTATTGCTATCATTAAAAACATAATATTACTGTTACTATTTTTATTCGCCATATTAATCCCTCAATCTCTTTTGTTGATAATATAAATTTTATACTATCACTTAAAGAAATTCTATATCATTCACTAAAAATTCATTAAGGTTTTGTGACAAAATGGTGATTAATATTTTCGTAAAACTTATTTAGTAATATTTAATGCATTTTTTAAATTTTTGATAACGCCTTTTTCATAAGTGAGCACGCTACCACGATACGTTTTCGCTGCAAACACCATTAGAATGATACATGTAACGACTGAAATGACAATTCCTAAAAGTAAATGCCATTCAGGTGTTGATTCTGATGTAGTTCTTAATAACATGACCATTGGCGATAACATCGGAATGAAGCTTGTCACTTTTACAAGCATCGTATCTGGGTTTGAAATACTAAATATCGCAATATAGAATGCTGCTAATGAAATAAATGTAACTGGCATCATAGATTGTGCAAGATCTTCTATACGGCTCGTTAATGCCCCTAGAATAGCCGCTAATGAAATATAGGATACAACACCCAAAATTAAGTAAACTGCGCCATAAATAATGATTCTCGTCGTCTCAGGGCCATATTCTACTCCAGCTGATTCAAATAACCCTTTCAAATCAAATGCGAATATACTAATTACAATTGCAAGTATGATAAAGAATATTTGTGTAAATGCAACTGCGATGATTGCGAGAATTTTCGCGGACACATGAATCGACGGTTTCACACTTGTAACAATCATTTCAATCACACGTGTTGTTTTTTCAGTCGCAATTTCTGAACCAATTTGGTTAGCGTAATTGATTGTGATAAAGAACGATAAGAAAATGATGATGTAAACAACAGCTGAGTTTAATGCTTGAACTTTCGGATCAACATCACTAGATTGTTTTTCATCATTCGATTTAATTTCTTCTGTCTTCACATCACTTGGTGTATTTAAAGTTTTTAAATCTTTTTCTGATAGATTTAATTTTTGAGCTGTTAATGATGATTGCATTTGGCTAAGCGTTGATTGTAAGGTCATTTTCTCACTTTCACTGACATTGCCTTTTTCATAAATTGTGCCATTTACTTTTTCACCGTTCACGTTTACTTGAATTAAACGTTTATACTTTTCGTCTTTAACACCTTTTTTACCTTTTTCTAGTGAAACTTTTTCTACTTTTTCAATATCGTCGTTTTGTTTATATTGCTTTTCTAATACTTTATAAATCATGTCGTTATCTGTTTGTATCGCGACAACTTTACTATCGTTATCAAAGAAATCAATAATTTTGTCGATGTTACTTAATGCAAAGATTAAAATCATAAAAATTGCAGTCATGATGATAAATGATTTACTTTTCACTTTTTGCATATACGTTAAATTAAATGTCGGCCAGAATTTATTCATGCTTATCACCTACCTTAGCTATAAAGATATCGTTTAGAGATGGTTCAGCAACTTGGAATCGTTTGAGGTAACCTAACTTCGTCACATTTTGATAAATATTTTCTGCATATTTTTCATCAGAAATTGTGATTTTAACGCCTTTTTTAGTCGTTTTAAATGCTTCTACACCTTCAAAGTCTTTTAAGAATCCTAAATCATAGTCGCCTTCGATAAATACATCCTTCTTACCAAAGTCGTCTTTAACTTGATCAAGAGAACCAGCAACGACTGCTTTACCTTTATTCATAATGCAAATATAGTCACAAAGTTCTTCTACATGTTCCATTCTATGCGAGCTGAATATAATCGTTGTGCCTTGTTCTTTTAAATCTTTAACAGCGGCTTTAAGCAATTCAACATTGACTGGATCAAGTCCACTGAATGGTTCATCAAGAATTAATAATTCGGGTTTATGAATGATTGCTGCAATCAGTTGTACTTTTTGTTGATTACCTTTCGATAATGCTTCGATCTTTTTTTCTTTATTTTCAAATGCATCAAATCGTTTTAACCAATAATCTAATGCTTCTGAAATATCTTTTCTTTTCATGCCTTTTAGCTCAGCTAAATATTGCACTTGCTCCCAAACTTTTAATTTTGGATGCAATCCTCTTTCTTCAGGTAAATAACCAATCGTATTCGTCATATTATAGTCAATTGGCTTATCGTTAAACGTCACAACACCTGTTGTCTTTGGTAATAAACCTAAAATCATACGAAATGTTGTTGTTTTACCTGCACCATTTCCACCTAAAAATCCATACATCGTACCTTTAGGAACTTCCAAATTAACATCATGTACTGCCGTAAAGTCATTGAATTTCTTGGAAACATCTTTAATTAGTAATGTCATAATGTTTACTCCTTTTCTTTGGATTCTAATTCTGAAATATCTATATTCTCGTCTTCTTCAAAAATAAATAATTCATCAATAGATACTTCGAACACTTGAGAAAGCTTATGTGCTAATACTAACGTGGGATTGAATTTGTAACGCTCAATAGAATTGATGGTTTGTCTAGACACTTTAACCAATCGAGAGAGTTCACTTTGCGTCATGTTTTTCTGTGTACGATATTCATAAACTTTGTTTTTCAATTCATCACTTCCTGTCAAGTTAACTTTACATTATATGAATTTTTACACTATGTCAAGTAAACTTGACACAAAAAAAGCTGAGACCCAATTTGAGTCCCAGCTACTACATGCTGATTAATATGTTCTGATCGGTAAGATAAGTTGTACGACTGTTTCGTCGTCTTTAGGTTTAAGAATAAATGGTCTCATTGTTCCAAAGAATTCTACTTGTACTTCATCGTTGTCGATAGCTTTTAATGCATCCATCATGTATTTAGAGTTGAATGAGATTTTTAATGACTCACCTTCAACATTGTCTGTAGATACATCTTCTTTAACTGTACCGATTTCTGGTGAAGTAGATGATAATTCAACTTTATCAACATCCGTAGATAATTTAATGACGTTGTTACCACCTTCACGTGCTAATAATGATGCACGGTCTATTGCATGATAGAAGTCACTGTTATCTAAGATGATTTTAGTTTCATAGTTCTCTGGGAATAATCTTGTTGTATCTGGATAGTTCCCTTCAAGTAATCTTGAAATAAAGTTAATGTGACCAACTTTAAATAATACTTGGTTACTTGCAAAGAAGATATTGATGTCTTCTTCAGAATCAGAAACGATTTTGTTTAATTCAGATAAAGCTTTACCTGGAATAATCACATTTTTATCATCGATTTCTTCGTCTTCTAATTTTAATTTTCTTAATGCAAGTCTGTGTGAATCTGTTGCAGTACAGATCAGTTCATTGTTTTGAATAAGCCAGTTAACACCTGTTAATACAGGACGTGTTTCTGACGTGGACACTGCAAAGTTCGTTTGTGCGATAATGTTCTTTAATACTTTGATTGGTAATTTAATGGCATCGTCTTCAGATACTTGTGGTAATAATGGATATTGATCTGGATCTAAACCACTTACGTTAAATTCAGAATGTCCTGATGTGATAAGTGTTTTAAATTGATCATTCGTTGATAAATTAACGGTTTTACCTGGTAATTTTTTAACGATATCTACAAAGAAACGTCCTGGAAGTACTACAGAACCTTTTTCTTCAATATCTACAATTTTTTCACCATCAATATTTTGATTTATTGTTATTTCTATTGATATTTCAGAGTCTGATCCTGTTAAGATGATGCCTTTATCTGTCGCATCTATCTTGATTCCTGTAAGTATCGGTAATGTAGTTCTTGGTGAAATTGCTTTTAATGTATCATTCAATTGATTAAGAAAGTAATCTCGTTGAATTGTAAATTTCATAACTTATAAAACTCCTTCCAGTCGTTATATATTTAATTATATATCTTTTAAAATCATAGTAATAGTCATAGGGGCTGTGGATTGGTGGATAACCCGCTTTAAACGGTGATATAAAAGTTATTCACATGTTGATAAACTGTGTATGACTGTGCACAACTTATCCACATTATCCACGGATTTGTTTTTCTAGTTGTTCTAAATCATTTTTGAGTTCTGGATTATTTTCTAAATCTTTTTTAATTTTATCATGTGCATGGATGACAGTTGTATGATCTCGTCCACCAAATTCTTCACCAATTTTAGGTAATGAAAAATCAGTAAGTTCTCTTGATAGATACATAGCGATTTGTCTCGGATATGCAATTGATTTTGTACGTTTCTTAGCAGCAAAGTCTTCGATTCTAACGTTATACATTTTACTAACCGCTTGTTGAATGTCTTGAATCGTGATTTTTGTTGATCTTGGTGATGAAATAATATCTTTAAGTGCTTCTGCTACTAAATCTGTGTTGATCGGTTTATTTCTAAGTTTGGAGTATGCTAATACTCTCGTTAAAGCACCTTCTAATTCACGTATATTGGATTGAATAGAATTAGCGATATAAGTTAAAGCTTCAACAGGTATATCTAAATTTTCTTCTTCGATTTTCTTTTGTAAAATAGCCATTCTCGTCTCAAAGTCAGGAGGCGTAATATCTACTATTAATCCCCATTCGAAACGTGTTCTTAAACGATCTTCTAAAGTTGGAATTTCTTTAGGCGGACGGTCACTTGAGATGACAATTTGCTTTTTATTTTGATGTAAATCATTAAAAGTATGGAAGAATTCTTCTTGCGTTTGTTCTTTCTTTTGAATGAATTGAATGTCATCTATTAAGAGCACATCGATGTTTCGATACTTGTCTCTAAAGCTTTCCGTATCGTTCATACGTATAGACTTAATAAATTCATTTGTGAATTTTTCGCTTGATGTATATAGAACGTTCGCATTTGGATTTTGTTCAAGCACATAATGACCAATTGCATGCATTAAATGTGTCTTTCCTAAACCGACGCCTCCATATATGAAAAGCGGATTATAAGCATTGGCTGGTTCTTCAGCTACTGCAAGTGAAGCAGCATGCGGGAACTGGTTACCAGGCCCAATAACGAATGTATCAAAAGTGTTATTACTGTTCAGCTGACTATTTGTAACTTCTTCATATGCTTCAGTTTCTTTAGGTTTTTCTGGCTGTTCAGTGAAATCTTCACTTTGTAAATCTTCTTCTGATATAAATTTAACTTGAACTTTGTCTCCAATCACTTCATAGATAAAGTTTGTGACATGTTCATGATATTTATTGGTTAACCACTCAGCAACAAAAGGACTTTGTGCAACAACTATTGCGCGCTTACTATCAATTTGATGTAAGTAAGTCCCTTTGAACCATGTATTATAACCAGCAGAAGCGATTTGATCTTCAGCAATAGATAACACTTGCTCCCAAATTTCTTCTTTTGAATTCATAAAAGTCCTCTTTCTCATTTAAATTTATTGAGTTATACACATAAAATAAGATTGTTGATAAAGAAAATCACAGGCTGTGAATTATTATCCACAACTTACACACAAACGGTGGATAACTACACTTTATAATTCTCTTGTCCACAATCTTTACACGTAAATATTTATGAAATAATCACAGTAATATCAATGCTTTGTATAACTTATCCACACAATTATACTTTTAAACAAATCGAGTTGTCAAATACCTGTGAATATGTGCAGTTTGGTGAGATTATTTTGTGAATAAGAATAAATCTTAATCAATTTATCCACAAAAAGTTGGTTATGCATTGTGAATAAGTGGATAACTTAATAAATAGAAGTTGTAAATTTCTTCTTGATTTTTAAAATCTGATTTGTTATAGTTTAGTAGTTATTGAAATTGTGACAAATCACACGTATGGTATAAATAATTTTGAAACTAATCTTCTGATATATATAAATGAATATCATACAAATGATAATCTAATGTAGAATTAGATGTTAAGAATAATTAATGGAGGTGTTCTTAAATGGTAAAACGTACGTATCAACCAAATAAACGTAAACATAGTAAAGTACACGGTTTCCGTGCACGTATGAGTTCTAAAAACGGCCGTAAAGTATTAGCTCGCCGTCGTCGTAAAGGTAGAAAAGTATTATCAGCTTAAGATCACTGAAGAGCAGTGGTCTTTTTTTTGTTTTAATTGAAGGAATTGTTTTGTATAATAAACAATAATTAAGTGATGTATTGTGGAGTGGATGTTTGTGGAAAAGGCTTATCGAATAAAGAAAAATAATGATTTTCAAAGAATTTATAAAAAAGGTAAGTCAGTCGCTAATAGACAATTTGTTATTTACACAGCTGAAAATGATCTTGATCACTTTAGATTAGGTATAAGTGTTTCAAAGAAAATGGGTAATGCTGTTACAAGAAATAGAATTAAAAGGTCCATTAGAGAATGTTTTAAGAATCATAAAGAAAATATTATTCCTAAAGACATCATTGTTATTGCTCGAAACCAAGCTGTTGATTTAAAAGTCATTGAAACACAGAAGAGTTTAGAGCATGTATTGAAGATTGCTAAAGTTTTTAATAAACGTATTCCCTAAGTATTGATATATTACTAGGAGGTTGCAGCATGCTTAAATCGCGCTATGAAGGACAATCAGTAGAACAAGCACTACAACAAGGTTTAGAAGATTTGAATGTTCAAGAACAACAAGTAAGAATTGATGTTATTAATGAAGGTAAAAAAGGTATTTTTGGATTTATGAAACAAGATGCACAAATTGAACTAACTGTAATCGATCCAGAACTTAAACAGTTTGAATCAATTGAAGCATTAAAAAATCGTCACGCGTCGGTCGAAGAGGATAATAGCTCAATAACAGATGAAGTGACACATCAAGAAGACACAATAATAGAAGAAAAAGATATTCAGTCAGAAACAGGTATACGTGAAGATCGCAATCAGAAAAAAGATTCATTAAATGAAGTGGCACAAAACACTTTAAATTATGTACTTAATATCATAAGAGAAATGAATATTGATGTAGATGGTTCATATGAGATTAAGTCTAATACAATTTATATTAATATGACTTCCAACAATGCTGCTTATATAATAGGTAAGCGTGGTCAAATTTTGAACGCATTACAAATAGTAGGTCAAAATTATATGCATCAATTTGTTAAAGGTTATTATACGCTTATATTAGATATCGAATCGTATCGAGAAAAGCGTAAAGAAACGTTAGAGAAGTTGGCACTTAATATGGCTAAGAAAGCAACTCAGACAAAGAGACCAGTTAAATTGGAACCTATGCCAAACTTTGAACGTAAAATTATGCATCAAGCAGTCAGTAAAATTGAAAATATCGAAACATACTCTGAAGGAAGAGAACCTCATCGATATTTAGTCATTAAGAATAAATAAAAATAGTCGGAGTGAGTCATCTCGCTCCGCATTTTTTCGAACAATATATTCGAAAAATATTACAAAACCATTTACAATCAATAGAATAGTTATTAATGGTGGAGGAGAATATCATGGATTTAGATACAATTACAAGTATCTCAACGCCTATGGGTGAAGGTGCAATAGCAATCGTACGATTAAGTGGTCCGGATGCCTTAAATATTGCTAATCGTATATATAAAGGTAAGAAACAAATTACTGAAGTAGCATCACATACAATTAATTATGGTCACATTATTGATCCTGAGACTGATGAAGTCGTAGAAGAAGTTATGGTAGCTGTCATGAAAGCACCTAAGACTTTTACGAGAGAAGACATCGTTGAAATAAATTGTCATGGTGGTTTAGTAACGGTTAATCGCGTACTTGAGTTAACGTTATCTAACGGTGCTAGAATGGCAGAACCAGGTGAGTTTACGAAACGAGCATTCTTACACGGACGTATTGACTTGTCTCAAGCAGAAGCGGTTATGGATTTCATCCGTTCTAAGACGGAACGCGCATCGAAGGTAGCCTTAGGTCAGATGGAAGGACGTCTAAGCAGTCTTATTAAAGGCTTAAGACAGTCTATATTAGAAATACTCGCTCAAGTAGAAGTGAATATTGATTATCCTGAATACGATGACGTAGAAGAAGCGACGACTAAATTCTTATTAAAAGAATCAAGGCATATTGAAAATGAAATCGATCAATTATTAAGAACTGGCCAGCAAGGTAAAATTATGCGAGAAGGTCTATCAACGGTCATTGTTGGGAAACCGAATGTAGGTAAGAGTTCTATGCTTAACAACTTGATTCAAGATAATAAAGCGATTGTTACTGAAGTAGCTGGTACAACAAGAGATGTATTAGAAGAATACGTCAATGTTCGTGGTGTACCATTAAGGTTAGTGGATACTGCAGGTATTCGTGAAACAGAAGACATCGTAGAAAAAATAGGTGTAGAAAGATCGAGAAAAGCTTTATCAGAAGCGGATTTGATTTTATTTGTTCTTAATTATAATGAAGCATTAACGGAAAATGACTATCAACTATTTGATGTCATTAAAGATGAAGATGTGATTGTGATTATTAACAAAATGGACTTAGAACAAAAGTTAGATATTGATGAATTAAAAGCAATGATAGGTGACCATCCTTTAGTTCAAACTTCTATGGTTGAACAACAAGGTATCGAAGAACTTGAACAGAAGATTTCAGAGTTATTCTTTGGTGGACAAGTACAAGCACAAGATATGACATATGTCTCAAATTCAAGACATATTGCATTATTAAAAGACGCTAAGACATCTATAAATGATGCAATACAATCTGCTGAAGACGGTGTGCCTATAGATATCGTACAAATAGATTTAATCAAAACTTGGGAATTGCTCGGTGAAGTAATTGGTGAAGAAGCAAGTGATTCACTAATTGACCAACTGTTTAGTCAATTCTGTCTCGGAAAATAAAAAGGAGGAAAAATTTTGACACAAAAATATGACGTTATTGTTGTCGGCGCTGGACATGCAGGTGTAGAAGCTGGTTTAGCTTCTGCAAGACGTGGTGCAAAAACATTAATGCTTACAATTAACCTTGATAGTGTAGCATTTATGCCATGTAATCCATCAGTTGGTGGTCCAGCTAAAGGAATTGTTGTAAGAGAAATCGATGCGCTTGGTGGTCAAATGGCTAAGACAATCGATAAGACACACATTCAAATGCGTATGTTAAACACTGGTAAAGGTCCAGCTGTAAGAGCGTTACGTGCACAAGCAGATAAAGTATTGTATCAAGAAGAAATGAAACGTGTAATTGAAGACGAACCAAATCTTGATATTATGCAAGGTATGGTTGAACGTTTAATTATAGAAGATAATAAAGTTAAAGGTGTAGAAATGGTAATCGGCTCAACTTATGAAGCAGATGCTGTTGTATTAACGACAGGTACATTTTTACGTGGTGAAATTATTTTAGGTAACTTGAAATATTCAAGTGGTCCAAACCACCAAATGCCATCTATTAAATTAGCTGAACACTTGAAAGAATTAGGCTTTGATATCGTGAGATTCAAGACTGGTACACCTCCACGTGTGAATGGTAATACAATAGATTACAGCAAAACAGAAATTCAACCAGGTGATGAAGTAGGGCGTGCGTTCAGTTATGAAACGACAGAATACATTTTAGATCAATTACCTTGTTGGTTAACATATACAAATGAACAAACGCATAAAGTAATCGATGACAACTTACATTTATCTGCTATGTACTCAGGTATGATTAAAGGTACAGGTCCAAGATATTGTCCTTCAATTGAAGACAAATTTGTAAGATTCAATGATAAACCAAGACACCAATTGTTCTTAGAGCCAGAAGGACGTAAGACACAAGAAGTATACGTACAAGGTCTATCAACAAGTTTACCTGAACATGTTCAACGTAAAATGTTAGAAACAATTCCAGGTCTTGAAAAAGCAGACATGATGCGTGCAGGTTACGCAATTGAATATGATGCAATTGTACCAACACAATTATGGCCAACACTTGAAACGAAAGTCGTTACAAACTTATTTACTGCTGGTCAAATCAATGGTACTTCAGGATATGAAGAAGCGGCTGGACAAGGTTTAATGGCAGGTATCAACGCTGCTGGTAAAGTATTAGGTAAAGAAGACGTTATATTACGTCGTTCAGATGCTTATATCGGTGTGTTAATTGATGATTTAGTAACAAAAGGTACAAACGAACCATACCGTTTGTTAACTTCTAGAGCAGAACATCGTCTATTATTAAGACATGATAATGCAGACTTAAGACTGACAGATATCGGTTATGAAATTGGTATGATTTCTGAAGAACGTTACGCTAAATTTAATCAAAAACGTGAAGCAATTTCAGCTGAACAAGAACGATTAAGAGGTATTCGTATTAAACCGAATGCACATACACAAAGTGTTATCGAAAGTCGCGGTGGAACAGCGCTTAAAGATGGTATATTAGCTTTAGATTTATTACGTAGACCAGAAATGGATTACGCAGCTATTATGGAAATCTTACAAGAAACTTCACCAGTAGATGAAGACGTACAAGAACAAGTAGAAATTCAAACGAAATACGAAGGTTATATCCAAAAATCATTAGCACAAGTTGAAAAAATGAAACGTATGGAAGATAAAAAAATTCCTGAAAATATCGATTATGATGCAATCAATAGTTTAGCGACTGAAGCACGTCAAAAACTTAAAGAAGTTAAACCACTTGATATTGCACAAGCTTCTCGTATTTCAGGTGTAAACCCTGCAGATATTTCAATTTTACTTGTGTACATTGAACAAGGTAAAATTCAGAAGGTGAACTAACATGAATGAACAAACTTTTATTGATACGTTAAAAGAATCTGGTATAACATTAACAGATAAACAAATTAAGCAATTCGAAACATACTTTGAGATGTTAGTAGAGTGGAACGAAAAAATTAACTTAACAGCAGTTACTGAAAAAGAAGAAGTGTACTTGAAACACTTCTTTGATTCAGTGACACCAAGCTTTTATATAGATTTTAATGAAATTGAAACGATCTGTGATGTAGGAGCAGGCGCTGGATTTCCGAGCATTCCTTTAAAAATCGTATATCCACACTTGCAAATTACGATAGTAGATTCATTAAATAAAAGAATTAAATTTTTAAATGAATTAGCTGCATCATTAGACTTAGATCAAGTAAACTTTGTACATGATAGAGCAGAAACATTCGGTAAATCACAACAGTATCGTGAAAGCTTTGATCTTGTAACTGCAAGAGCAGTAGCACGATTATCTGTATTAAGTGAATTATGTCTACCTTTAGTGAAAAAGGGCGGTCAATTTGTCGCATTAAAAGGCTCACAAGGTAATGAAGAGTTAGAAGATGCACAATTTGCAATTTCTGTATTGGGTGGAGAAGTAAAAACAGTACATGAATTTACGCTACCTCTTGAAGAAAGTATGAGACAGATTATTACGATAGATAAATTAAGACAAACACCTAAGAAGTATCCAAGAAAGCCAGGAACACCAAACAAAGAACCTTTAACAAAATAATTCCTGGGAAATATGTATGAACGAAAGTAGGTATATTGAGATGAAAAAGCCTTTTTCTAAATTATTTGGACTTAAAGACAAAGAATTAGAACACATAGAAGAAGCACGAGCTGAAGGTAATGTGGCAGTCGTATCAACAGAAAGAATAGTGCCCAACCGTTATCAACCGAGAAAAGTATTCGATGAATCTAAAATTAAAGAACTCGCACAATCTATAAAAGAACATGGATTATTACAACCTATTGTTGTTCGTCCAATTGAAGAAGGTATGTATGAAATCATAGCAGGTGAGCGAAGATTTCGTGCAATGAAATATAACGATTTACCAGAAACTGAAGTTATTATTAAACCATTAAATGACAAAGAAACAGCAGCCGTTGCACTGATTGAAAATATACAAAGAGAAAATTTATCAGCTATAGAAGAAGCGGAAGCCTATAAGAAATTGCTAGATTTAGAAGACATTACACAACATGATTTAGCAGTTAGTATGGGTAAGAGCCAATCATTTATAGCCAATAAATTAAGACTGCTCAAATTATCAGAACCTATTATTATTTCATTACAAAAAGGTGAAATAACAGAAAGACATGCAAGAGCATTGTTAGGTTTAGATGATGAAGGGCAACAAGAAGTCTTAACATCCATACAATCTCAGAACTTAAACGTTAAACAAACAGAAGATCGCGTTAAGAAAATACGCGGCTCTGAAAAAGTAAAAGCAAAACAATTTCAATTCGAACAAGACATCACAGAAGCACTTGATACACTCGGGCAAAGCATTAAAAATGTTGAAAAAGAGGGTATTAAAATCAAGCGAATTGATGAAGAACATAAAGACTTCTATGAAATTACAATTAAAGTTTATAAGAAGAAATAAAATATAGAGTTTGGGATATTAAACAATATCCTGAACTCTTTTTTTATGTTTACATACAGAATTTCTGTAAATTTCCGAGATATTATTGTTATTTGTAAAAAAGTCATTTATACTTTTCTGTAAACGTTTTCATTTAAAAAGGGGGATTTTAATGATTACATTTTTAGTTTCTATCGTTTTATTAGTTATAGGTTATTTTACATATGGCAAATATATTGAAAAAATGTTTGGTGTTAAGGATGAACGTCCGACGCCTGCTCATGATCAAAGGGATAATATTGATTTTGTTCCGATGTCGACGAATAAGAACTCATTGATTCAATTGTTAAATATTGCAGGGGTTGGGCCGATATTTGGGCCGATTATGGGTGCTTTATATGGACCTGTTGCGTTTATTTGGATTGTATTAGGATCTATATTTGCTGGTGCTGTTCATGATTATTTAACAGGTATGATTTCTATACGTAATAAGGGAGCTCATTTACCTGAATTAGCTGGTAAGTTCTTAGGTAATGTGATGAGACATCTTGTAAACGTCTTTACACTATTACTATTGTTATTGACAGGTACGGTATTTGTTACGAGTCCGGCATTATTATTACATTCTTTAATGGATGGTAGAGTGGCTTTAGGTATTATTATTTTTGTTATTTTCTTATATTATTTCTTATCTACAGTGCTACCTATCGATAAAATTATTGGTAAAGTTTATCCGATATTTGGTTTCATCTTGATGATTTCTGCAATAGGAATCTTTGTACGATTAATTATGACTGGTGCGGAAATACCAGAATTAACATTGAAAAATATGCATCCTGATTCGGCGCCAATTTTTCCTTTATTATTCTTTACGATTACTTGTGGTGCTTTATCTGGTTTCCATGCGACACAATCGCCGATTATTTCTAGAACGACGAATAATGAGAAAAATGGTCGTAAAATATTCTACGGTATGATGATTGCTGAAGGTATTATTGCGATGATTTGGGCTGCGGCTGCTATGAGTTTATTTGGTGGCTATGGTGGTCTACAAGAAGTGTTAGCGAAAGGTGAAGCGGCGCTTGTAGTGAGTGAGGCTTCTACTATGTTATTAGGTTCTGTATTTGGAACATTAGCGATATTAGGTGTTATTGTATTACCAATTACAAGTGGTGATACTTCATTTAGAAGTGCGAGAATGATTTTAGCTGATTATTTTAATTTCGGTCAGAAAAAAGTAATGAATCGCTTCGCAATTGCGATACCGATGTTTGTTATTAGTTTTATTTTAACGAGAGTAGACTTCACAATACTATGGAGATACTTCTCATGGGCAAACCAAACAACAGCTGTTATCGCTCTATGGATAGGCGCTATGTATTTATTACTATCTAAAAAGAATTTCTATGTCGCTTTAATTCCTGCTTTATTTATGACATGGAATATATTCACATATATATTAAGCCAACCAATAGGATTTGGGATGGATTTATCACTTAGTTATTGGTTATCAGCTGGTTTGACGATTTTATGGTCTATGTATTTCTATTATTTATATCGTAAAAATAGTGAAAATGCGATAGAAATAGATTATCAAATCGGAGGATCACCCGTATCTAAATATTAAACAGTAAAGCACCTTTCGATCTCCATCGAAAGGTGCTTTTTATATATTTAATATAGGGAAGGTAGTCTGCCATATGATACTCGCTCAAAAATATCATATGGCAGTGCTATTATTTAGGGGTAATAGCAAATGCTCGGACAGGGAATCCGGGTGCATTTTTAGGTTTAGGGCTAATGGCTAATATAACTGAACCACGTGTTGGTAGTTCATCTAATCCGGTTAACAGTTCTATTTGAAAAGTATCTAAACCAAGTACGTATCGTTCACCGACAATGTCATTGTTTTTACGGATGTCTACTGAAGCATCAGTATCAAATGTTTCATGTCCGATTGACTTGATCTTTCTCTCTTCAAACAAGTATTTAAGTGCGTCTAATGACCATCCTGGGAGATGTTCATGACCATCTTTGTCTTTATTCTCAAATTGCTCTTTATCTGGCCATTTCTTTGACCAGTCACTTCTAAATGCGACAAACGTTCCACTTTCAATTGGTCCATTTTCAGATTCCCATTGAAGAATGTGTTCTTTCGTTAGTCTGAAATCTGAATCTTGGGCTACTTCTTTTGAAAAATCTAACACGATTAAAGGTAAGACTGTTTCCTGTAAACCGAGTTCATGTAAATATCGCTTATGCTCTACAAAATGTATAGGTGCATCTATATGCGTGCCATATTGTGTAGGAAATTGCCATGATTGGGCAAAGAAACCGTCGTCTTTAACTTTATACAATGTTTTTGTTTCTGCATTTTCAAAAGCTGAAAAATGTGGAGATTCTGAATCAAATGTATGCGTTAAATCTACCCATTTATATTCTTTCAGTTGATTTAGCGTGTTCCATAATGGATATGACATAACATCACCTCATTTATTAGTTAGGTTGTTTAACTGTATTGTCTTGACGTAATTTTTCTACTGAATTAACTAATACAGTTAAAGCTTGTTTTACTTCTTCTTCTTGTCTTGTCTTCAATCCGCAGTCAGGGTTTACCCAGAATAGAGAACGGTCAATTTCTTGAAGTGCTCTATCGATTGCGACTGTAATTTCTTCTTCTGTAGGTATACGAGGGCTATGAATATCATATACACCTAAACCGATACCTAAGTCATATGTGATATCTTCGAAGTCTTTGATTAAGTCACCATGACTTCTTGAAGTTTCGATTGAGATAACATCAGCATCTAATGATTTGATCGCATGGATGATTTGACCAAATTGTGAGTAACACATATGTGTATGAATTTGTGTTGAATCTTGTACTGAAGAAGTTGATAATCTGAATGAATGTACTGCTTTATTTAAATAATCTTCATGGTATTCAGAACGTAAAGGTAAGCCTTCGCGCAATGCAGGTTCGTCTACTTGGATGACTTTAATACCCGCTTCTTCAAGTGCTAGAACTTCTTCATTAATCGCTAATGCGATTTGATCTTGAACTTCGCTACGTGGGATATCCACACGTTCGAATGACCAGTTTAAGATTGTAACTGGACCTGTAAGCATACCTTTAACAGGTTTGTCAGTTAAACTTTGCGCATATAATGTCTCTTTAACAGTTAATGGTGCTGTCCATTTAACATCTCCGTAAATGATTGGTGGCTTAACGGCACGAGAACCATATGATTGAACCCAACCAAACTTAGTTACTAAGAATCCGTTTAGCTTTTCACCGAAGAATTCAACCATGTCATTACGTTCAAATTCACCGTGTACTAATACGTCTAATCCAATTTCTTCTTGAATTTCAATCCAACGTTTAATTTCATTTTGTACGAATTCTTCGTATTTTTCATCTGAAATACGATTGTTTTTCCAATCAGCACGGTATTTACGTACTTCTCTTGATTGAGGGAATGATCCAATCGTTGTTGTTGGTAAGTCTGGTAAATTTAATACTTGATCTTGTAAGACTTTTCTTTCTTTAAATGGTGTAGTACGTTCTGATTTAACTGAATCATAGTCATATTCTAGTTGTTTGAATGATTGACTTTCGAAGCGTTCATACTGTGCTTTTAATTCGTTATATAAAGTGTCATCATTTTCGTTAAATAATTGTTTTAAAGCATATAGTTCGTCTAATTTTTCAGTCGCAAAGCTTAAGCCTTCACGAACTGAGTCGTCTAATGTTTCTTCTTCTAAAGTAACTGGTACATGTAATAATGAAGAAGATGGTTGAATCACTAATTCATCTGTATAAGATTGTAATGTTTCGATTAAAGCTTTCTTCTCTTCAATATTAGTAGACCAAACATTTCTACCATCAACGATACCAGCGAATAATGCTTTTTCTTTAGGGAATAAGCCATCTTTGATTTGTTGTAAGTTAAAGCCATTGTCATGTACAAAGTCTAAACCGAATCCATAGACTGGTAATTGGCCAACAAAGTTTAAATCAACGCGTTCGAAATATGTTTGTAAGACAAGTTTCGCAGCTGGTGCCGCTTCGTTAAAGAATTCATATGCTTCTTTCGTAATATCTTGAAGATCAGCTGCACCGTCTGTTACGAGAATTGGCTCATCTACTTGGATGTATTCAGCGCCTGCTTCAGTTAATTGCTCGAATACTTCTTTATATAATGGTAAAAGTGTTCTTACTTTTTCATCGAAACTTTGGTCTCCACCTTTAGATAATGCTACGTATGTAACAGGACCAAGAATAACTGGATGAGATGTTACACCAACTTCTTTAGAGAAATTGAATTTCTCAAGTAACACATTGTTATTTAATTGAGGTGACACGTTGTCCCATTCAGGTACGATGTAGTGATAGTTTGTGTTGAACCATTTGATTAACGCACTTGCAACATGATCTTTGTTACCACGTGCAATATCGAATAGTAAATCGTCATCTACAGGACGTCCTTGGAAACGTTCTGGAATGATGTTGAATAGTAATGATGTATCTAACACGTGGTCATATAGTGAGAAGTCACCAGTAGGGATATGATCAACATGATGGTCTTTCTGAATTGTTAAAATTTCTTTGTGTAAATCCTGCAACGTTTGATCTAATTCGGCTTTATCTATTTTTTTAGCCCAGTAACTTTCGATGGCTTTTTTCCATTCTCTTTTCTTACCTAGTCTTGGGAATCCTAAATTTGATGTTTTAATTGTCATAATATTGCCTCCTTGGTTTGTGTTCCAGTTTTTAGTTGTGAATAATTTGCTAATTCAACTGTTAAATCATATTTTAAAAATGGTGTAACTAAGTACAAGCCATTAAAATATTGGTGTACTGCATCAATCAATTGTTTACTCAAATTAATACTGAGTTCTCTTGTAGCATCTCTGTCGTCTTTGACTTTTTCAAAGGCGTTAAGCACCGTATCTGATAGTTTAATACCAGGTACTTCGTTGTGTAAGAAGAGTGCGTTATTGTAATTCGTAATTGGCATAATACCAATGAAAATCGGGGCGTCTATATGTTTAGTTGCTTCATATATTTCTTTAACTCTTTCAGGTTCATAAATCGGTTGTGTAATAAAGTATTCCATGCCAGATTCAATCTTTTTTTCTAATCTTTTGACTGCTGGCTCTAGTCGTCTTACGTTTGGATTGAATGCACCTGCAACAGAGAAGTTGGTATTGCTTCTCAATGTATCTCCATCGGCGTTTATACCTTGATTGAACTGTGTAATGATTTCAGCTAATCCGCTAGAATTAACGTCGAATACACTTGTTGCGCCTGGGAAGTTACCCACTTTAGAAGGGTCACCCGTAATCGTTAATATGTCATTAATGCCAAGTAACGAAAGTCCCATTAGGTGAGATTGCAAGCCGATTAAGTTTCTATCACGGCAAGCTAAGTGTACGAGTGGTCTAATTTTATACTTTTGTTTAATGATACTTGCTGCGGCAATGTTAGAAATTCTCACGCTTGCTAGGGAATTGTCAGCAAGTGTGACCGCATCTACACCTGCATCTTCAAGGGCTTGTATCCCATCGAAAAATTTATTCGTATCTAAATGTTTAGGTGTATCTAATTCAACAATAACGGTTGGTCTTTGTTGAACAAGCTCTTTAATACTAGGTTCTGCTTTATTTTGCTTTTTGTACTGTTTTGTTTCGATTGGTATAACATTTTTGTGCTTGATAGGCTTTAAATCTTTGACGACATTCTTTATTTTTTTAATATGTTCTGGTGTTGTACCACAACATCCACCTATTAATCTGACGCCTTGATTAACGAGCTCTTTCGCTGCATCTGAAAAGTAATCTGAGTTGTTATTGTATTTCAAGTCGTTGTCTTCTAAATCCAGTAAACTTGCATTTGGATAACATGAAAGGTAAGCATGATCAGGTAAGTCAATATGTTTAAATGTCTTAATCATATGGTATGGACCGTGATGACAATTTAAACCAACGACATCTGCACCGGCTTTCACTAATGTTTCTAATGCATCTGGTATAGGTGTACCATTTCTCAAATAATTTGTATTACTAGCTGTTAGTTGAGCAATAATCGGAATGTCGTATCTTGCTTTTGTATCTTTTAAGACAGCAAGTAATTCTTCTAAATCGTAGTATGTTTCAAATAAAATACCATCTACACCTTCATTAACAAGTGTTTCAATTTGAATCTCTGTATGATATTGAATGGCTTCAATTGATAAGTTACTCTTTTTGATATTACGAAAACCGCCTACCGTACCTAGAATAAACGTATGATCGTTGCTCGCTCTTTTAGCGATTTGTACAGCTTCACGATGAATTTCTTTTACGCGATGTTCTAAATTAAAATCTTGAAGCTTCTCAAAATTTGCACCATACGTGTTTGTTTGAATAATATCTGCACCAGCTTCAATATAAGAACGGTGAATTTGTTCTATCTTGTTAGGGTGTGTCAAATTATAACTTTCTGGACAAGTATCCAATCCTTCAGAGTAGAGGATGGTTCCAATTGCTCCGTCAGCTACTAAAATTTGGTTCTTTAACGCTTCTTTTAGACTCATATGTAGCCTCCTTTAATGCCCAATCGATATCTGTGATCAATTCTTTGACATCTTCTAAGCCGACTGACAATCTAAATAATCCGTTAGTGATACCACGTTCAGCTCTCACTTCTTCAGGAATAGCTGCGTGACTCATTGTAGCTGGGTGAGAAAGAATCGTTTCTACACCACCTAAGCTTACAGATACAAGAGGGATATTAAGATGGTCAACAAATGCTTGTGCTTTTGATTCATCTTTAAGTCTGAATCCGAGCACGGCACCGCCATTTTTAGCTTGTCTTAAATGTGTGTCATTTGTGATTGGATAATAGACTGTTTCAATTGCTTCATTATCGATTAAATATCTATAAATTTGTTCTGTGTTATAAACAGATTGTTTAAATCTAATTGGTAATGTCTTTAAATGTTTAGCAAGTGTCCAAGAATCATAAACGCTTAATCCTGAACCTGTACCATTTTGAATAAGGTAAATTTCATTTTTAAGTTCTGGGTCATTCACGACTACTGCGCCAGCTATGAGGTCACTGTGACCGCCTAAGAATTTTGTAGCTGAATGAACGACGATGTCAGCACCTAGTTTCAATGGTGATTGTCCTAACGGTGTCATAAATGTATTATCGACAGCTAATAGTGCGTCGTGTTTACGTGCAATTTGGCTAACACCATCAATATCTGTCACTTTAAAGAGTGGGTTAGAAGGTGTTTCAACATAGATTAGTTTCGTATTTTCTTGAACAGCTTCTTTGATATTTTGTAAGTCTGTTTGATCGACAGTTGTAAATTCTATTTCGAATTTCTTAAGAATTTGCTCTGTTAGTCTGAACGTTCCACCGTAAACATCATCTGGAAGAATCACGTGGTCTCCTGGTTTCAATGTTAAGAAGACAGCTGTTATTGCAGCAATTCCTGAACTAAATGCAAATCCGTAATTACCGCCTTCTAAATCTGCTAACTTTTCTTCAAGTAACTTTCTATTAGGGTTACCACTGCGTGCATAGTCAAATTCTTGATTGCCACCTAAAGTTTCTTGATGATAAGTGGATGAATAATATAATGGTTGATTGCTTGATAAGTGCTCGTTACCTCTAGTGGAATCCAATATTAAAGACGTTTCTTTTGAATAGCTCATATTGACACTCCTTCTTTTCTTGAATTTTTTAAGGCTTGTAGTATGTCTTCGTAAATATCTTCATAATCTTCTATTCCAATAGATAAACGGAGTAAATATTCATCTATACCGCGTTTATCTTTTTCTTCATCTGCCATATCTACATGTGTTTGTGTATATGGGAATGTGATAAATGTTTCAGTACCGCCAAGACTTTCAGCAAAAATACATAATTTAATATTTTGTAAGAAGCTATCAACGCTATATGCATTGTTTAAACGGATACTTAACATTCCGGTTTGACCTGAGTAAAGAACTTCATCAATGCTTTCAACAGATTGTAGTGATTGTGCTAACTTTTGAGCATTTTCAGTAGAACGGTCAAGTCGTAAATGTAATGTCTTTAAGCCTCTCAGTAATAAATAACTATCGAATGGTGAAAGTGTTGCACCGATCATATTATGAAACTGGCCAAGCACTTCACCTAAGTAATCATCTGATACAGTGACAATGCCAGCTAACACATCATTATGACCACTTATGTACTTTGTAGCAGAATGTAAGACGATGTCAGCACCGTCTTTTAATGGTGTTGATAAGTATGGTGTTAAGAACGTGTTATCTATAATCGTTAATATATTTCTTGCTTGTGCAATTTCATATAAAGGATTTAAATCTACTGAGAACATTAACGGATTTGAAATAGGTTCAATAAAGAATGCACGTGTATGTTCATTAATCGATGCGTTTACTTCATCAATATTTGAAAAATCAATGTATTTAAATTTGATATTGTATTGTTTTTCGTAAAATTCAAATAGTCTAAATGTGCCGCCGTATAAATCGAATGACACTAAAATTTCATCATTTGGTTTAAATAAGTTACAAACTAATTGGATGCTAGCCATACCGCTTGAAGTTGCAAATGAGTATTTACCACCTTCAAGTTTGGCGAAAGCCTCTTCAAAGTTTGAGCGAGTTGGATTTTTCGTTCTTGTATAATCAAAGCCAGTTGAACAACCTAATTTTTCATGTTGATAGGCTGTTGAAAGATAAATTGGGTTTGTCGTTGCCCCGGTATGGTCTTTAGTTAATGAAATTTGAGCGAGTTGAGTAGATTTCATAATAGCCTTCCTCCCTAATGAATTTAAAAATAAAAAAAGCTTCCGTCCTTTAAACCCGAAATAAATCGGATGTAAAGGACGAAAGCTTAGCTCGCGGTACCACCTTTGTTCGTAATGACATTACTGACATTACCTCTATAAGTACGAGTCTCTTACAATAAGATATAATGGCAGTAAAATTGGTGAACAAATTCCAGTACGCCATCATCACTAAAGAGACTTTAATACTGTATCGCTATAACGGGCGATCCCGTTGACACCTCAATATCGATGCCACCACTCCAAGGCCATTTTCAATCTTTCTTTCAATGTTCCCTTTCAGCAAATGGGAACTCTCTGATGATTGCAGTGTAAGATTTACTTTCCTTTTTATCGTGATTTTATTTGTTTTCGTTGTTGATATATTACACAATACTATGCGTATATTTTTTTGTCAACAACTTTTCTGAATATTTTAATTTATCGCTCAACTTTTCTTTTGTGCATATCCCTTTCAAAATTGTTATAATCTAATTTGGATGTTTTACGTGAAACATACGAGAATAAATAACGTGGTGATGAAATGAAAGAAAGAAATCAAGCATTAACAGATAAGATTTCTTATAACCATAGTCATGATAAAATTGTTGAACTTCCTTTAGAAAAATTAAGAAGGAATCCATATCAACCGAGAGATTATTTTGATGAAGAAGCTTTGAGAGATTTAACGCAGTCGATTTCACAACATGGTGTGTTGCAACCTATCGTCGTAAGAGAAACGATAAAAGGTTACGACATCGTTGTAGGTGAAAGAAGATTTAGAGCGAGTCAATTAGCTAACAAAGATTCAGTACCGGCAATCATTAAAAGTTTAACCGATGAAGAAATGTTAGAACTTGCTATTATAGAGAATCTTCAACGTGAAAATTTAAAACCTCTAGAAGAAGCAAAGAGTTATGCAACGATGATGGAAGAACTGAACTTAAAACAACAAGACGTTGCAGATAGATTAGGGAAATCAAGATCATACATTGCAAATGTCTTAAGGTTGCTGAAGTTGCCACCAAGTGTAAAAAAACTAATCAACGAAGAAAAAATATCAAGCGCACATGGTAGAACATTACTTGGTTTAGATAAGAAACATCAATTAGATCAAGTGGCTAAAAAAGTTGTAAAAGAACATATGAGTGTAAGAGCATTAGAAGAATATATTAAACAGTTAAATGCTCAAGGCCAAGACAAGAAAAAGAAACCGAAACAACCGAAACCTAATTTCTTAGTTAAACATGAATATCAATTAAAAGAAAAGTTTGGAACGAATATTGATATTTCTAAGACTAAAAAAGCAGGCAAAATTTCTCTTGAATTTAATTCTGAAGAAGAATATAAGAGAATATTAGAATTATTGTTAGATGAATAAGAGGTGTAAAAAGTGAATAAGATTATGAACATCATCCATAAATTGATTGACCCATTTATGGATCCAGAAAATTGGCAAAAGTGGATAGAACAAATATTAATCGGCATATTCTACATTGTATTAGCTTACGTCATTATTAAAGTACTTCATAAAGTGGTAGAGAAATTCTTTACAACGAAATACGGAACTAAGAGGGTAGGGAAGTCTAACAAGCGCGCTAAAACAATGGTTAACTTACTACAAAATGTTATTTCCTATGTCGTATGGTTTATAGTTGCGACAACCATTTTAAGCAATTTAGGCATAAGAGTTGAAAGTATTATTGCTGGTGCCGGTGTTGTAGGGTTAGCAATTGGTTTCGGCGCACAAACCTTAGTAAAAGATGTCATCACAGGCTTCTTTATCATTTTCGAAAATCAATTTGATGTTGGCGATTACGTAAAAATTAATACAACAGGTACCACTGTTGCGGAAGGTACTGTACAATCAATAGGAATGAGATCTACAAGAATATTATCGTTTGCTGGTGATTTAACGATACTTCCTAATGGTACAATGAATGAGATTGTAAACTTCTCAATTCATAACGGTATGGCTATCGTAGAAATTCCTGTATCTATTAAAGAAGATTTAGATGAAGTTGAAAGTAAGTTAAATGAATTTTTACCGACAGTTAAAGAAAGATATGAAATATTCATTAAAGATCCTGAAATTTTAGGTGTAGAGACTGTGACAGCAGGTGAAGCAACGATTAAAATAGCAGGTGAAACAGAACCAAACGAACATGCATCAGGTGCTAGAATCTTAAGAAGAGAAGTGAAATCTTTCTTTGATAAAGAAGGTATTCAAGCGCCAATTCCAACAATGGTTTCTTATAATCCAAATAACATTCAATAATCATCTAATCGGGAGGCAAAAATATGATCAAATCATATGAGTTAAATGATATCGTTGAAATGAAAAAACAACACGCATGTGGGTATAATAGATTTAAAATTATAAGACTCGGTGCAGATGTTAGAATAAAATGTGAAGAATGTTCTCGTAGTATCATGCTACCAAGACAAGAGTTTAATAAAAAAATAAAAAAAATATTAGTAAAAGGACAAGGTGAATAAAATATGGCATTAACAGCTGGCATAGTAGGATTACCAAACGTAGGTAAATCAACATTATTTAACGCAATTACGAAAGCAGGAGCACTTGCAGCGAACTATCCTTTCGCAACAATCGACCCTAACGTAGGGATTGTAGAAGTACCAGACCACCGTTTACAAGAATTAACGAAATTAGTAAAACCTAAGAAAACTGTACCAACAGCATTCGAATTTACAGATATTGCAGGTATCGTTAAAGGTGCATCTAAAGGTGAAGGTTTAGGAAATAAATTTTTATCACATATCCGTGAAGTAGATGCGATTTGCCAAGTCGTACGTGCATTTGTTGATGAAAATGTTACACACGTATCAGGAAAAGTAGATCCAATCGATGATATTGAAGTTATTAATATGGAATTAGTATTAGCTGACTTAGAATCAGTAGAAAAACGCTATGAAAGAGTAGCAAAAATGGCAAAACAAAAAGATAAAGATGCCGTAGCTGAAGAAAAAGTATTAGCAAAAATTAAAGAAACTTTAGAAAACAATAACCCAGTAAGAAGTTTAGAATTCACACCAGAAGAAAAAGCAATCGTGAAACATTTAAGCTTACTCACTTCTAAACCAATGTTATATGTAGCAAACGTAGCAGAAGATGAAGTAGCAAGCCCAGAAAATAACGAATTCGTACAAAAAATTGAAGAATACGCAAGTAACGAAGGTTCACAAGTTATCGTGATTTCAGCGAAAATTGAAGAAGAATTAGCAACATTAGATGACGAAGACCGCGAAATGTTTTTAGAAGATTTAGGCGTAGAAGAAGCAGGATTAGACAAATTAATCCGCGCATCATATAACTTATTAGGATTAGCAACATACTTTACAGCAGGTGAACAAGAAGTAAGAGCATGGACATTTAAAGAAGGCATGACAGCACCACAATGTGCCGGAATCATCCATACAGACTTCGAAAGAGGCTTTATAAGAGCAGAAACTGTTAGTTATGACGATTTATTAGCAAATAACGGCATGAACGGTGCTAAAGAAGCGGGTAAAGTAAGATTAGAAGGTAAAGAATACCTAATGAAAGACGGAGACGTTGTACACTTTAGATTTAATGTGTAAGATAAAGGCCAAATAATTTTATAAAAAAAGCTGACTAAAACTTATTTAGTCGGCTTTTTTGCTTTTATAAATACTAAAAAACCGTATGAATAAGTCACCTTTATAGCAGTGATTTGTTAATTAAATCTTTGATTTGCATATACATATAAATGAAACCTACTTAAGTAAAAAATGTTAATTTTAAAAATGATTAAGTACAATAAAATTAAGTACACTTACATTGAGTATTGTAATATAATATTTTTATAAAAAGGAGGTGTTTAAAATAAGATCAATTATAGCGGTATTAATAATTTTAGTTTTAACAGCATATGGATGTAGTCAAAAAGAAAATGCAGTAAGTAGTGAAAAAGAAGTTACAAAAAATGAAAGTAAAGTAGAAGGCAAATCAAAAGTAAAAAAAGAGTCAAATTCATTAAATGCTCAATCATTAGAAAATAAGTTAGAAAACCAAGATATAGTGATTGAAAATGGTAGGTACTTAATTCGAAGCGAAGATAATAAATCATTATATCCCGATGCACTACAAGCATACATAAGAAATAATACTGGGAAAGACATTAAAGATATTACCTTTGGATTTGTTGCATGGGACAAAAATGGATTACCCGTCAAAATTAAAAAGTCTATTGATTTCTCAGATGGTTATTATTTTATCGGGGGTAAAGCAGAAGCTGCTAATATTGCGCCGGGAGATTTGTATGGTGAAAACATTGGTATGGAACTTGATAAAGATATGAAAATTGAATTCTACAAACCGGTTATTGCCAGTTATGAAGATTTTGAAGGTAATACTTGGGAAAATAAAGAATTAAAAAACTTTTTGAAAATTTACGAGGGAAAAAGATTAAAAGATATTGAGGGTTATGAAGATTATATCTTCTATAAAAACGGTTAAAAAGGGGAACAACATGATTAAGTCAACGTTAATAACTATAACTTTAGCTTCTACATTACATCAAAGTCCTGCATTGGATATTACTGAAAATACATTGAAAGCATATAAGCAAATATCAAATTGTGATAAAATATCTTACCACGCTAGCCCAGCTTTAGACATTGGTTTAAGTGTAAACGAAGAATTACAAAAAAGTAAATTAGATAACAATAATGTATGTGAGAAAAGTATAGTTCTTAAAAAAGAAAAGAAATAAGGTTTGTTTGAATGTAATAGAAACGTTATTAAACAATATCTCTATTAAAAAAGATTGTAAAAAGTAATACTCTATGCTATAATTCTTGATTGTGAGTAATGAAAATTATTCCTTGCTTAATACTGAGTTATTAGGCCGCATAGACCACAAGGAGGTGTAAATTGATGAGAACATATGAAGTAATGTACGTAGTACGTCCAAATATCGAAGACGAAGCTAGAAAAGCTGTCGTTGAGCGTTTTAAAGGAATCTTATCTTCAAACGGTTCAGAAATCATCGAAGAAAAGGATTGGGGTAAACGTCGTTTAGCTTATGAAATCCAAGACTTCACAGAAGGTTTCTACAACATCGTTAGAGTTAAGTCTGAAAATGACGAAGCTATCAGTGAATTTGATCGTTTAGCAAAAATCTCAGATGATATCATTCGTCACATCGTAGTACGCGAAGAAGAAAAATAATTTAACTTATAAAATGGGGGAGATTAAATGATTAATCGTGTTGTATTAGTCGGTCGATTAACTAAAGATCCGGAATACAGAGTAACACCCTCAGGCGTTCAAGTTGCTACTTTTACTTTAGCTATTAATCGTACTTATACGAACCAGCAAGGTGAAAGAGAAGCTGACTTTATCAACTGTGTTGTATTTAGACGTCCCGCAGAGAATGTAAACAATTACTTATCTAAAGGTAGTCTGGCAGGAGTTGAAGGTCGTCTACAATCTCGTAGCTACGAGAACCAAGAAGGTCGTCGTGTTTATGTAACTGAAGTTGTTTGTGATAGTGTTCAATTCCTTGAACCAAAAGGCGCAAACCAACGTCAATCTGGTAATGATAATCAATCATATAACCAAAATAATAACGAATTCCAAAATTATGGACAAGACTTTGGTGGTAACCAACAACAAGGACAAAAAGCACCTTCAAATCAACAGTCAAATAATCAACAATCAAGTAATCCATTTGCAAACGCTAATGGCCCAATTGATATCAGTGATGATGATTTGCCGTTCTAATAGTTGATTGAAACGAATATAAATTGATAAAGATTTAACGAGAAGGGAGGAACACAATCATGGCAGGTGGACCAAGAAGAGGTGGTCGTCGTCGTAAAAAAGTTTGTTACTTCACAGCAAACGGTATTACACATATCGACTACAAAGATACAGATTTACTTAAAAAGTTTATCTCAGAAAGAGGTAAAATCTTACCACGTCGTGTAACAGGTACTTCAGCAAAATACCAACGTATGCTTACTGTAGCTATCAAACGTGCACGTCACATGGCTTTATTACCATACGTTAAAGAGGAACAATAAGAGTTAGCGTATAACATAACCCTCTAGCAATCAGGCTAGAGGGTTATTTTTGTGTTCATTTTTATAAAAAATCCACAAAAAATCCGCAGAGTGTGAATAATTCTAGAAAATTGAGCATAAAAAAAGAGGCGACCGTCGCAACAGTCAACCTCAAGTACACTCCGCAGATATGTACCGCAATTTGATTATAATTTTAATCTATACTTAGATAATTATCAATATTATTGATGAACTTTAATTACTATTATTGAAACCAGAATTAAATAGTTCCTGGACTCCCTGTTTTAAATCTTCTCCTACAACTATGTCGGATATTTCTTCTAATTTTTTCGACACTTTGCTATTAAACTCCCAGTCATTTGCTGTGATAATAAATACTTTTGAAGCGGGATTATCTTTTATATGATCAACTAATATTTCAATGTTTTTGCCTTTTATTGTTTTTGGATTCACTGGATAATATATTGCAAATTGGCCAAAATTAGGAGTATTAGCGGTATATAAATTTAATTGTAATGATAAATCATTCAATTTGAAAGTTGTGTTTAGTGGTATCTCTTTTGTAAGCATGCCTTGTTCTGTCAGATCTTTGAAAACTTCTTTAGAATGAGCATTTAATGTTCCTTTTGAATATTGGGATTGAGTTTCTATTGCAGCTAAAATAGATAATAATTTTATCTCATGAAACATACCTTTCGTTAATACTATTCGATTATCGCTATTTAAAAAGTTAATAAATTGCTTTTTAAACTCTTGAAATATTTCCATATAATCACTCCAAAAATGTAAGGTTAGTAAGTACAGTTTATTATACTATGCAATTGAAATAAATATGTCTCATTTCATTCATTGTAAAAATACAATATAATAATGAGTAATAGAGTCTAAAGGATGTGTTCTTAATGACTATCGAAGGATTAATTGAAAGATATAAAAGTGAATTGCCTAACAAACAAGTAACAGAAGAAGATTTTAAATTATTGATGTCCAATATTGGAAATCCTACTGCTAATATTCGTGAAGATAATTTTGATTTAATTGCGCGTTTAATTATAAGTGGGAAATTAGATAACCATCAAATGCTACAGTTACTTGAGTATTGTGAATTTGTTTTAAGTAGTGTTAACCAAAGTGATACTGAACATCTTGTGCTGGATAGAAGTTTCAGTGCACTTATTATTGGAATCGTTGTTGAATATTTAGAAGAACATGAACAGTTACCTCAGGATGTTTACGAGAAGATTATAAACTTAGCGATTGATTACATGGATAATGAAACTGATGTCAGAGGATATGTACAAGGGACAGGATGGATGCATAGTGTTGCACATGGATCAGATTTACTTGCAACATGTGTTAGATCTAAATATTATTCAGGTGACTGTAATAAAGTGATCTTAAAGGTCATCGCTAAAAAACTTTATCAGTTAAATACTGATTTATCTTGCTATATAGATGATGAAGATGAGCGACAAGCATTTATCATTGAAGCATTACTTGAAAAAGGACTTACAGATCAAGAATTGAGTAATTGGGTAAGCGAGTTATTCGTGACAGTTAATCAAACAGATTTAAATCAATCTGAAGAAGCATATTTAAGTTATTTTAGAATAAGGAAAAATATAAAAGATTTCTTGAAGACATTGTATTTTAGACTAAAATTTAATCAAAAATGTCAGGTAACCCAAGATAAAATAGAAGAAATCCTTAATAAGTTATACTTAGAATTAACACAACAAGGAGAATAAAAATGGGAATAAAATTTTATGTAGCAGGTAGTTTTGGGAAATAATATATTTGTTATTATTTAGACTGCCGGAACACTAAAAACCCTCTCTAGACAAGGACTAGAGAGGGTTTTTTCTGTAGTAGTGTTCTTGATAATTTCCCCATTCATTATCAAGCTCTGATTTAGTTACAATTTTATAAGGATTAAAAATGGTTTGTCCATTTTTATTTATGAATAAACCATCATCAATTTGATATGCGGCATGTACTACGGCGTTATTCTTTAAATAAACAATTACATCACCGTTTTGACTTCCTTCTGAAACTAATTCGTAGTTTAAAGATTTAAGGTTTGTTAGAAAAGTATCTTCTTTTATCCACTGTTGTAATATATTTTTATCACTAGTAATAGCATAAAGGACTGTTGAAAGACAGTTTGATCCTTGATATTTTGGGAAAGTAGAAACAATTGAACTTAAATGATTGGGTAATTGCAATGTTGAATGGTGTGTTACGTGATTATCGCAATATCTATCTACTCTATTTTGGAAAAACTGTCTTTGTTTATTTGTTGTTAATTGACTCCACTTTTGTGAAGTAATGAGTTTACCTTCTAAGAATAGTGGATTGTTAACTCTTTCTTGTTCCTGAAGTATATAAGTTTTTGAATCTCTGTTAAGATTTTCAAACCATCCTTTAGAGGCTTGGATTACATAATTGTAATCATTTAAATTCCAAAACTCATATAAGTTATTTGTATCAATATTAAATGAACTTGTTGTCTTAAATGCATCTTTAAGAGTGATAACAACATCTTCATTTTCAAAAGGGATATCTTTAACAAAAAATAAATCAAAATTATTATAATAATTTTCAGACCAATATTTAAGTATTTGTTCAGTAGGATATATTTTCATAACTATACCTCAATTCTAATAACTTAAAATTTATTAAATTTCAGCTTTTCTATAACATGGTCGTGATTTTTATATAGTACGAGATCTGCTCTGTTTTTAGTTGGCAAGATGTTTTTGATTAAATTGACTTCGTTGATATTGTCCCATAGATCTGTTGCTATTTTTAAGGCTTCGTCTTTTGGGATGTCTCGATATTTATAGAAATGTGAGTCTGGCTTCTGGAAGGCTTCTTCTTGAAGTAGTAAGAAGCGGTTAAGATACCATTTCTTCATATTTTCTATTGTTGTGTGTAAATATATTTTGTAATCAATATAATCACTAACGAGTTCTTCTTCATGTGGACTTACTTGGAAGATGTTCACACCTTCTATAATAAGTATGTCCGGACAGTTTATGTTGTGATACTGGTCTTTAAGACGGTCGTATGTGATATGTGAATACGTATATGTTGGTATGTTAGGCTCGTTGTTCTTAATTTGTTTTAAGTGACTGATTAATGTTTTTGTATCATAACTTTCAGGAAATCCTTTTTTAGAAAGTAAGTCTTTATCGATGAGTTCTTGTTTAGGCATGATATAACCATCAGTCGTAATCAGATCAACTTTCCAGTCCGCGTTATATTCTTGCAGTAAGTTTAAAAGCAGTCTTGAGACAGTGCTTTTCCCTACAGAAACCCCTCCTGATATTCCAATAATAAAAGGTGGTGTATTATTTTTGTTATGTAATTTGTTGTTAATGTTAGATGAATAATCTTTATGGAACTTAACTTTGTTTGTCAAAAAATTAATGAGTGGCAAATAGAGTTCATTAATTTCTGAATTTGTTAAGTTATCATTTAAACTGATAATTTCTTCTAAGTTTAAATGACTTGTATCCATATCTAATTTAAAATTTGTGTTTTGCCATTCTTCTTTTGTGAATTTCATAATGAGTTCCTTTACTTAAGAATTTTTCACTTTTTACAGTACTCGTATAGGGTAACATAAATAGTCATGAAAGTGCTTTATTAATTTAGAAAAATTCTTATATAAGGTAACACATTTAAAATTCTGCTATGACAAGTTTGTCTTCAAGGACTTGGTTTACAAAGTTTACGGTTGCTTCTCTTGATATAGGGTTATGTCCTAGCTTTTTATTGTTGTATAATATGAACTTTATGTTTGAACTGTTTATTTCGTATTTATCTAAGAAACTACAAAATGGATCGAAGTGTCTAGTCATATCCGTCTCACATAATCTGTTTTGGATGTAGTAAATTTTAGGCACATATTTTTGTTTGCGGAATAAGCTTGTGATTGACAGTCTAAGTGCGTATTGTTTTTTGATGTAATCGCGTGAACGGTTGGGAAATATTTTGGTGTATAATTTTTCGACGTTCACTTTATCGTAGCGATCTACGTAACATTGTGGATTGTTCACTACAGCAGTCGTGCCTTTATGCAATGTTGCTAAATACATAGACATGAATCCACCTGCTGATGAGCCACAATAGACGACATTTTGAGATTCTATTTGAAGTGCTTGTGTGACTTGTTGCGCAATTTCAGAATAGTCTTTTAAGAAATGACGTTCTTCTCTTCCGACACCCCAACCAATACGTAATTGCTTATAATGAACAGTTCTGTCATCTATATATAGACAATTCGCATTGAAATCTTCATGCCATTTACTTCTCATAAAGACAGGCGGTTTACTTTTCGACGGATCAATCGCGCCATTCGAAAATACAACTAATTTATGATTGTCTTCTATAAGATTTAATTTGATATAGATGTCTAAATCATCTTTCATGATTTTCACAACTTGATTATTATGTGCCCATAAAAGGTCATTGTTCAAATCTTCGTAATTTAATGTTTCCATGATGTGAAACACTCCTAATGGTTAATATTCATTACAAATACTTAATATAAAATTCAATATAACAAAGTACTCTAGCAATTAACAATTATATAGTGGAAATTTACAAAAACTTAACAAAAAAGAGGCTAGGCATCATGCCCAACCTCTTTTTAAAGGGATTAAATATTGAATAATCTTTGGAAGAATCCTTTTTTCTTAGGTTCTTCTTCAGTTTCTGATTTGATTTCTTCTTTTACTTCTTCTTCTTTGTTTTCTGAAGGTGTTGAAGTTTCGTCTACTGTCGTTTCTGGTGCTTTTTCTTCAGTAGATGCTGCTTTGTCAGTCGTTTCTTCTTTAGCTGTAGTTGCATCTTCTTCTTTAGATTCTACTGCTTTATCAGTAGTCGTTTCTGGTTTAACAGCAGTTTCTTTATCTTCTGATTTCACATCAGCTTGAGTTTCTGATTTAGCTGGCTCTTCAGCTACAGCAACTTTTGTTTCTTCTTTTTCTTCTTGTTTGTTCGTTTCAACTGATTCACTAGAAGTCTTATCTTCTGAAACTACTTTAGAACTTTGTGGTTGTTCAGCTTGTTTCGTTTCAACTTTAGTATCATTCTCTTGAGCAGTAGCCTCTGATTGTTGAGGTGCTTGTAATGCTAAAGTTTGTTCTAGTTTCTGTTGTTGAATATGTACTTGTTGCAACATTTCACCAAGCATTTGTCTTTCTCTACGCATATGTTGAACTTCTAATCTTAATTCTTCAATTAAATGTTGTAGTTCAGGTGTTTGATTAGCAGGTTCGTTTTTAACAAGAACTTGTAAAAAGTCTTTCTCTTGTTCAAGTGTTTCGAATGCTTGGTCATAACTATTTGTTTCTTTAACTTTTTCAGCTATTTCTTGGAAAAGTTCGATATCTTCTTCTTGGAAGTCTGTCGCTTCTCTTCCACGATATTCTGTCTTAGAAAGTTGATATCCTCTGTCTTCTAAGTGCTGTACAATTTTTCTAACTTGCTTTTCACTAAGACCTACTTTAGTTGCGAATTCTTTAGTTAACATATTATAAATCATCCTTTATTTGACAGTAATTTAATAGGTAGGGTTGTCTGTCGGCAGACAACCGTCACACTTCCCTTTATACATTACATGTAAATAACAGAAAGTTCAAGTATTTATTGTATTAATTGTGAAAAGTATTATATGCAAAAAAGAAATATGTTATTATTTAGGAAATTAGAACAATAAAAATTAATATTGGAGCTGTTAGATATGTCTAATAATACTGAGAAAAAAGCTTTTAAACCAATTTGGATTATTGTTAGTTTTGTTGTATTAATTGGAATATTGTTATTACCGACTTCAAACGATTTACCTGTTATGGCAAAATGTGCGCTAGCGATTTTAGCTTTTGCAGTTATTATGTGGGTAACAGAAGCGGTAACTTATCCTGTATCAGCGGTCATGATTGTTGGACTGATCGTTGTACTTATTGGATTTAGTCCAGTTCAAAATTTAGGAGATGCTTTAGGTAATCCGTCAGCAAATGGAAAAGCTTTAGAAGGAGATGCATTACTAGGTACAGGCAATGCATTAAAAATGGCTTTAAGTGGATTTTCAGGATCTGCAGTGGCACTCGTTGCAGCAGCATTATTCTTAGCTACAGCGATGCAAGTAACCAATTTACATAAACGTTTAGCATTACAAGTACTTTCTATTGTAGGAAACAAAACAAATAGAATTGTTATTGGTGCAATTGTAGTTTCTATTATTTTAGCTTTCTTTGTACCTTCAGCTACAGCAAGAGCAGGAGCTGTTGTACCCATCTTATTAGGTATGATTGCTGCATTTAATACATCTAAGAACAGTAAATTAGCAGCATTATTGATTATTACAGCCGTGCATGCCGTCTCAATATGGAATATAGGTATTAAGACTGCCGCCGCTCAAAATATCGTTGCGATAGGATTTATTAATAAATCAATGGGGCAAGATGTTTCTTGGGGTGAGTGGTTCTTATATGCAGCACCATGGGCGATTATCATGTCAGTCGTCTTATACTTTGTGATGATTACGGTCATTAAACCTGAAGAGAAAGAAATAGAAGGTGGAAATGAATTAGTTAAAGCACAATTAAAAGAATTAGGACCAGTTTCAGCAAGAGAGTGGAGACTCATTACGATTTCTGTCTTATTATTATTTTTCTGGTCTACCGAAAAAGTGCTCCATCCTATTGATTCATCTTCAATAACAATCATCGCATTAGCAATTATGTTAACTCCTAAAATCGGTGTCTTTACTTGGGAAGATGTTGAGAAGAAAATTCCTTGGGGTACAGTTATCGTATTTGGAATTGGTATCTCACTAGGAACAGTATTGTTGGAAACAACAGCGGCACAATGGTTAAGTGATAAAACATTTGGATTGATGGGACTTAATCACATGCCACTAATCGCAACAATTGCACTCATTTCAATATTTAATATTTTAATACATTTAGGATTTGCGAGTGCTACGAGTTTATCTTCCGCATTAATCCCTGTGTTTATAGCTTTAACACAAACATTAAATTTAGGAGATCAATCTATCGGCTTTGTACTTATACAACAATTCGTGATTAGCTTCGGTTTCTTATTGCCAGTTAGTTCACCACAAAATATGCTGGCTTACGGTACAGAAACATTTACAGTTAAAGACTTTATAAAAACAGGTGTACCACTCACAGTCATTGGATACTTATTAATTATTTTGTTCAGCATGACATATTGGAAGTGGATAGGATTGATATAGAGGAGAAGATGTGAGTTAAAGGCAGAATAAACTCACGAGATTGTAAAAGATGTGAGTTAAAGGCAGAATAAACTCACGAGATTGTAAAAGATGTGAGTTAAAGGCGAAGTAAACTCACGAGATTGTAAAAGACGTGAGTTAAAGAGGAAGTAAACTCACGAGATTGTAAAAGATGTGAGTTAAAGAGGAAGTAAACCCACGAGATCGTAAAACATGTGAGTTAAAGAGGAAGTAAACCCACGAGATCGTAAAACATGTGAGTTAAAGGCGAAGTAAACTCACGAGATCGTAAAACATGTGAGTTAAAGGCGAAGTAAACTCACGAGATCGCAAAAGATGTGAGTTAAAGGTGAAGTAAACTCACGAGATCGCAAAAGATGTGAGTTAAAGGTGAAGTAAACCCACGAGATAGCCAAAGATGTGAGTTAAAGGCAGAATAAACTCACGAGATTGAAAAAGATGTGAGTTAAAGGCCAAGTTAACCCACAAGATTATAAAAAAGCCGTTCAATTCCCAAAAAATTGAATGGCTTCTTCTTTTCTCTATTTAAATTAATTGTCCGATAAATACGGCGATGATGATAATTGGAAGTACAAATTTAACTAAAAAATACCATGTATTTACAAAGAGTCTTCCTTTTTTAGTATCGCTCATATTTAATTCTTTCATAATGATTTCTTTATTGAATATATGACCAACGAAGATGGTTACGCCTAATGCACCTATTGGCATTAAGATGTTCGCGACTAAGTAATCCATATTATCAAAGAATGTACCGACACCGAATGTAAAGTCTTGGAGTAATCCGTTTGAAAGTGCTGATGGTATCCCGAATATAAAGACTAATATACCAATGATATATGACCATTTCTTTCTATTATCATTATTATTTTTAGTAATATTTGAGATATTCAATTCTAATAACGAAATTGAAGATGTAATGGCTGCGAATAAAAATAATATTAAAAATAGTAAATAGAACAATTGACCGACAAACATTTGATCAAATACTTGTGGAAGGACGATAAATAATAATCCTGGTCCTTGGTTAGGTTCTAATCCAAATGCGAAAATAGCTGGGAAGATGGCTAAACCGGCTGCTATTGATACAGCTATGTTCATCCATACTATGGCATTCGCACTTTTGACGATATTTGTTTTACGATCTAAATATGAAGCGTATGTCATCATACCGCATGTACCCAGTGATAATGCGAAGAACGATTGTCCTAAGGCATATAGTATACCTTCAGCACTTAAATCTGATACTTTTGGTTGAAGGAAATATTGAATTCCGTCTAAAGCACCGTCTAAAGTGATTGATCTAATAATGACAATTACGAACGATATAAATAATAGTGGCATCATGACTTTTGAAGCTTTCTCGATACCTTTTTCTACACCTTTACTGACAATGACTACAGTGAAAAGTATAAAAGCAAACTGACTCGCTAATGAGTAAAATGGGTTAGATATATAATCATTAAAGATGTTCCCGTAATTATGTGATTGCGTTAATCCAAGGCTGTCTAAAAGTGTACGTATAATATATAAAATGATCCAACCACCGATAACACTATAGAATGAAAATAGTACAAAGACTGTTAGATTTCCAAGCCAGCCTACTAAATTCCAAGATGATTTACCAGATACTTTTTTGAAGATGTTAGTAGAATACGTTCTACCGTAGCGTCCCAATACAAAATCACTTAAAAGTAGTGGTAAACCAACAAGCAATGTGAAAATAATAAATATTAATAAAAATGCGCCACCACCGTAAGTTCCAGCCATGTATGGAAATTTCCATACAGCACCAATTCCTATAGCTGACCCGGCGCTTGCTAGAACGAAGCCGATACTGGACGACCATTGAGATAAATTTTTCATATATATTCCTTCTTTTAATTTGATATTCACTTTAAAGCGGTAAAGCTTTTAAGTAAAAAAATAAAACTCACAGCAATGAATTTTACACTATATTTTTAGATAATGCAATATTAAAAAATATCGGCAACATAAGTTAGTTGCCGATAGGGTATTATAATTATTAGAACGAATAAATTACTTATTCGCCGATTGAACCGTTACTTTCATCATTCCAAGCGATGATTCTATCTACTGGTAATCTACTTGAATCATGTGGTGGTTTAACACCTTTACCAATAGCAATTAAATGAGCTGGTACATATCTAGAAGTATCAATGTTTAATGCTTCTAATACAGCTGTTTTATCGAATCCGCCGATAGGGTTTGTATCATAACCGTGATCAGTCGCAATAAGCATTAATTGCATAGAAGCTAAGTTTGCATCCATTAAACCTTGTGCATTAAAGTAACTTTCATCAGCACTGCTAATCAAATTTGAAATTGTTTCAATAAAGTAATCTTTTGAATTTTCATCCATATAACCAAGTTCAACATTCTTCTCGTAAATATCGCTCACGTATTCAGCGTGTTTTAAATCTGCAAGTACAAGAATAATCGCACTTGATGAATGTAATTGTCTTTGGTTGAACTGTACAAGATGGTCTAATTTTTGTTTTGTTTCTTCAGAATCGATGATAACAAAGCGCCATGGTTGTAAGTTGATTGATGAAGGTGCTTTAGTAGCAAGTGCTATCATTTCTTTAATTTCTTCTCTTGGAATTTTGAAGTTTGGATCGAATTCTTTAACTGATTTTCTTTTATTAATAATTTCAGTTAATGAAAGCTTTGAGTGTGTCATTTTATTTCTCCTTTTAGTATGATGTCATTATAATGCACCAATTAACTAAAAAAATAAAATGATTAGCTTACGAATTAAATTTTTTTAGGAGGGATTGTCATTGGAATCGAAAAAATTAATCTCAGAACTGGATAAACCGATTTTTCTAGCGGGTATGGCTGGAGGTATTACAACACCTGACTTAGTAGCTTCAGTTTGTAATGAAGGCGGCTTTGGACAAATTGGTGCTGGATATATGACGCCTGATGCTCTAGCTAAAGATATAGACCAAATTAGACAAATGACGTTTGAACCATTTGGCGTCAATCTATTCGTGCCAGAGTATCCAGCTATTGATCATGAAAAAGTTGATTTTATGAATAAAATATTACATCCCATAACTGAAAAATTAAACAGCAAACAAATACAAGATGTTTCAATAGATGTGAATTTTGAGGACATGTTAAACGTGATTATAGATAAACATGTTGAATATGTAAGCTTTACATTTGGTAAGCCTTCAGAAAGTCTCGTTCGCAAATTACATGGCCATCACATTAACGTAATAGGAACTGCAACAGATTTAAATGAAGCTCAAGCTTTGGAATCCATAGGTATAGATGCGATAGTGATTCAAGGTAGTGAAGCGGGTGGTCATAGAGGATCATTTGACCAATCATTGCCAGAAAATCGTCTCACAACTGAGCAATTGTTTAATCAAACTTATCCTTTAATTAACGTGCCATTAATAGTAGCGGGCGGTATCACGTCACCAGAATTAGCGAAACGTTATATTCAAAAAGGTGCTCATGCAGTTCAACTTGGGACAGCATTCTTAACGACACATGAAAGTGGTGCACCAGATGTGCATAAAGCGCATATATTAAAAGCACATCCTGATGATATTATATTCACGAATACGTTTAGTGGGCGTTATGCAAATGGTATTATAAATCCGTTTATACAGTATATGGAACAATTTAAAGATGATATTTGTCCGTATCCGATTCAAAATATATTAACACAACCTTTAAGAGGGCAGTCTAAAAAGTTAAATAATCCAGATTATATGAATTTATGGTGTGGTACAAATCCAGAAGGTGCTAAAGATGAAAGTGTCCAGGAATGAATGGAAAGATATCATAAAGTAATAAAAAGCTGACATCACAATCGATGTCAGCTTTTCTAATTTATAAATCCATAGATTCTAATAATTCATATACAAATTCTCGATCATTTTCATTTCCGTGTATGTACTTGTTGATGTAACAAGAACGAATGCTCGGTGAGATAACGTCTTTTTGAAGCGGCAAGTATTGCTTAATATATAAATCTATTGGCGTAGGTGCTAATGATTTTTGTGGATTCGGTTGTATATAAGGGATGTCTTGTTGAACTTCATAACCATGTCTATTAAAGAAGTTCTTACGCAGAATCGCTTCTTCTTTACCACTGTTGTTTTCGTATGATTCTTCTCCAAACGATTCCAACATAATCATGTTAGCATCTCTTCCATGAACATCTTGAGCATGTTTATGAAGTTCTGCTTCAATTCTTTCCAACGTTTGTCCGCCAACACGCTGATTGCGATATTCAGGATGCGTCATTAAATAAATAATAAAAGCTGAATTTGTTGTAGGTTCATAATGACCTGTAGACAAACTTACGACCGTGTCATCAATTAAACCAACTAAAAATATATAATGTTTCTTTATGTACTCAGATGTAAGCGAATGGATGAAGACGTGGCGGTCTTCTCGCACCTCTGCCTTGAAAATATCTTCATACATTTCTAATGCTTTTTTGAATAATGGATCATCGATAGATGTGACAACTTCAAAATTCATAGTTATGAACCCCTCATAATCAATATTTTATAATATTATAACATAAGATTTTAATGGTAGTACTATCGTATTGAGGAAATAAAAAGAGAGACCAAGACATTACATTATGTCCTAGCCTCTTAAGATATTATATTGTCTTATTTAGGGTTATCATCTGTAGGGTTATTGATATCTGCTTCTTCATGTCTCACTTTTTCAGAAACATGTTCAGTATCTTGAACTTTATTTTTCTTAATGACGATTTCTTCAGATACGACATTTTCTTTTTCTACTTTTACACGTTCTTCGTGTAATGGAATGTGTACGGAATCATCATCATTAGCGTTAAAGTCTTCGTCTACTTTCTCATTAACTGGTCTACGTTCGATTGTTACTTCTTCACGCTCAACCGGTACATCAAATTCTTGTTCTTCTTCAACAACATGTTTATCTACAGATGCTTCACCTGTTTCAACATTCTCTTTGTCTACATTTAGACGCTCTTCATGAAGTTGAACAGATTCTTCATCTACATTGTTATCTTGCGTTTCATTATTGTAAGATGTTTCACCTACATTATTATCTTGTGTGTCGTTGTTGTAAGACTGCTCAGAAGTGTGAACATTTGTATCTTGCTCATCTTGGCTAGTAGAGAAGTTAGATTCACGTGTTGTTGTTTCATCTGATGTTGGCGGTTCAACACTTTCATTTGGTTTATCGTAGTTTAAGCTAGAACGTTCTCTTTCTACGTCGTCATCATGCACTCTTGAGAATGATGATTCATCTTCTCTTGTTAAATCTTGTTGATCTTTAACATTATCTGTTTCACCATATTGAGCAGTCGTATTTGTCGTTTCACGATTATTTAAGTCTTCTAAGTCTCTTTCATTATCGCTAGAGTAGACTCTTCTATCGTCCTGTACGTCATCTTCTGTTTCTTGTTGTTCTCTATGTTCATTTGCATATCCAGCAGCGCCAAGACCAGAAGCACCTGCTAAATTAGCTGAAGTTGATGTTTCTTGATGGTCGATGTTTGAATCATCCACATCATCATGGGCTACATCTTCTTCATTAATATTATTGCCATATCGATTTGTATTAACATCTCGATCTGTTTCAGCTTCGTTATCGAATGATGGTGCATCTGTTTTTTCTGTATCTGCATTATCCACATCTTGAGTTAAATCATTTTCAGATACTTCATCTTGCTGATTAAATTCATCTTCTCTTTCAGCTTTATCAAAATCAGAAGTTTCATTCACATCTTCCTCTTGATCTGTAGATGAATGCGCAGCAGCGGCACCAGCGCCCGCAGCACCTGCACCTAATCCAGCACCAGCAGCTGTACCTTTAGATACGCCACTTTCTTCACTCTCATCACTAGAAAATGGTTTCGTATTATCGTAATGCTCATTTCCTGTTTGAGAGTCTTTAGGGTGATCTGAATCATAGTTTTCAGTATCACTTATATTGTCATTATCAACATATAATAGTATTTTTCCGTTATTAAGTTCTTGTTTATAGCTATCTAATTCTTCTTCTGGAACATTTAAACTAGATAATACACGTTCTTCAGCACTTTCACCTGAGAATAGTGCAGTAATCTTGTCGCTAAATGAACCTCTAGAGTTCTTCACTTTAACATCCGTGTAGTCTAATGAGTTATCATCTAACTTGTCTTCGGAAATAACTTGTAAGTCACTTTCTCCGACACCTTCTTCTTTCAATTGATCAATACGTTGCAGTAAATCACTTTCGTTACTAAACTTTTCTATTTTACCCATACTAAAACCTCCATAAACTTGTAATGTGTAAAAATCTTATCAACAGTGATTATGCTCTAGGTGTTTACATACTTAATAAATATTGTCTACGTTAATACAATATAATTCTCAAATACCCTTGTGGAGGAGAATCAAACAAAATTCAATCAACTTTCTAATTATTTAGATTTTTCAGTTTATTTAAAACCTCTTAAAATAGCGCTAACATAAGGTTTTGCCTATTGTAAAAGTACTGATATTTTGTTATTATCAATGAATAATTTATTACTAAAAACTCATATAATCTGAAGAATATGGCTTTGGAAGTTTCTACCGTGTTGCCTTAAACGACACGACTATGAGTAAATGAATAACACTGGAATCAGACTATCCAAAATGGTGTGGTTTTATATTATTTTTTACTCATCTTACCTATTTTTTAGGATTAAGGTGTGTTTTTTTTAATCTAAATGAGGAGGCGAGTAGTGTGAGGACACTACAAGATAGGGTTAAAGAAGATGGTGTAGTCATCGATGAAAAGATTCTTAAGGTTGATTCATTTTTAAATCACCAAATTGATGCAAAGTTAATGTATGAAGTTGGTCAAGTTATTACGGAACATTTTAAAGACAAGAAAATCACGAAAGTACTTACGATTGAAGCGTCAGGTATCGCACCTGCAATAATGGCATCTTTACATTTAGACGTGCCATGTTTATTTGCGAAAAAAGCAAAACCATCTACAATGACATCTGAGTTTTATCAAACAGATATTCACTCATTTACGAAAAATACAACGAGTACAGTGGTTATTGCGAAACAATTTTTAAAGGAAGACGACCATGTATTAATTATTGATGACTTTTTAGCGAATGGCGAAGCATCATTAGGATTACATCGTTTAGTTCAAGCAGCAAACGCAACAACATCTGGAATTGGAATTGTTATAGAAAAAAGTTTCCAACCGGGCAGAGAGAAGTTGGAATCTGAAGGACTAGAAGTCTTATCTCTATGCCAAGTTGCTTCATTATTAGGAAATACAGTCAAACTGGTAGGAGAATAACATGAAAAATTTCATCTTAAGTGTTCAACATTTACTTGCTATGTATGCGGGTGCCATAATGGTACCTATTATCGTCGGATCTGCTTTAAAATTTACACCTGAAGAAGTGGCTTACTTAGTCGCAATTGATATCTTTATGTGTGGTGTAGCAACATTTTTACAAGTATATAAAGGAATAGGAATTGGACTGCCGGTAGTCTTGGGATGTACATTTACAGCTGTAGCACCAATGATTCTAGTTGGTAATACACATGGTATCGGTGTGCTATACGGTTCTATATTTCTTTCAGGGATTATTGTAGTCTTAATTTCTCCATTTTTCTCGTATTTAGTAAAATTATTTCCACCTGTTGTTACAGGAAGTGTTGTTACAATAATCGGTATTACGTTAATGCCAGTTGCCATGAATTATTTAGCAGGTGGTCAAGGTGAAAAGAACTACGGAGACAGTAAAAATATATTCTTAGGTTTATTTACATTAGTGATCATCTTATTAATACAAAGATTATCTAAAGGGTTCATTAAATCTATAGCGATATTACTCGGTTTATTAATAGGTACAACCGTCGCTTCCTTCTATGGATTAGTGGATACATCGAATTTAAGAACATCGAATTGGTTGGAACTACCTAGACCATTTAGATTTAGCGGGTTTGAATTTGAATTTGGTACAACGATCGTCTTTGTCATTATTGCAATCGTTAGTTTGATTGAATCAACAGGCGTGTACCATGCTTTAAGTGAAATTACGAAACAACCTATATCAAGAAAAGACTTATCAAAAGGCTATAGAGCTGAAGGGATTGCGATTATAATTGGTTCAATCTTTAATGCATTTCCTTACACAGCTTATTCTCAAAACGTTGGACTTGTGTCATTGTCTGGCGCTAAAAAGAATCAAATCATGTATATGATGGTTGCATTATTAATCGTTTGTGGTTCGATACCTAAGCTCGGTGCATTAGCAAGCATGATTCCATTTCCAGTATTAGGTGGTGCGATGATTGCGATGTTTGGAATGGTTATGGCATACGGTGTGAAAATGCTTGGTGGCATAGACTTTAACAAACAAAACAATTTACTCGTGATTGCCGTATCAGTAGGGATTGGTGCAGGCATTACAGCAGTACCTCAAGCGCTTGAAACATTTGGAGAAGAGTATGCTTGGTTAACACAAAACGGTATCGTATTAGGTACTTTCTCAGCTATTATATTAAATTTATGTTTTAATGGATTAAACAATCAACAAAACAGTGAAAATGTGAAATAATAAATATGAAAATAAATTAGTGGAGGTTATATTCATGTGGGAAAACAAATTTCAAAAAGAAGGCTTAACGTTCGATGATGTATTATTAGTACCAGCAAAATCAGAGGTATTACCAAGTGATGTAGACTTAAGCGTATCTCTTTCAAAAAATATTAAGTTAAATATTCCAATCATTTCAGCTGGTATGGATACAGTTACTGAAGCTAAAATGGCGATTGCTATGGCAAGACAAGGTGGCTTAGGCGTTATTCATAAGAACATGTCTATAGAACATCAAGCAGATGAAGTACAAAAAGTTAAACGTTCAGAAAATGGCGTTATTACAAACCCATTCTTCTTAACACCTGATGAGCAAGTGTACGCAGCAGAAGCATTGATGAGTAAATACCGTATTTCTGGTGTTCCAATCGTTAATAACGAAGAAGATATGGAACTTGTCGGTATTATTACAAACCGTGACTTAAGATTTATCGAAAACTTCTCAATTAAAATTTCTGATGTTATGACTAAAGAAGATTTAGTAACAGCACCAGTCGGCACAACGTTAGAACAAGCAGAAGAAATTTTACAAAAATATAAAATCGAAAAACTTCCATTAATTTCTGAAGAGGGTAAACTTAAAGGATTAATTACAATTAAAGATATTGAAAAAGTAATCGAATTCCCATATGCAGCAAAAGACAGTGAAGGACGTCTACTTGTTGCAGCAGCATTAGGTATTGCTAAAGATACACCAATTCGTGCTCAAAAATTAGTAGAAGCAGGCGCAGATGCACTTGTTATTGATACTGCACATGGTCACTCTAAAGGTGTCTTAGATGTCGTTAAACACATTAGTGAATCATACCCAGAAGTTACAATTATCGCAGGTAACGTTGCTACAGGTGAAGGTACTAAAGCATTGTTTGAAGCGGGAGCAGACGTCGTTAAAGTTGGTATTGGACCAGGTTCAATCTGTACAACACGTGTCGTTGCAGGTGTAGGTGTACCTCAAATTACAGCTATTTATGATTGTGCAACAGAAGCACGTAACTATGGTAAAGCAATTATTGCTGACGGTGGTATTAAATTCTCTGGTGATATCGCGAAAGCTTTAGCAGCAGGCGGAAACGCAGTTATGTTAGGTAGCTTACTTGCTGGTACAGAAGAAAGCCCTGGACAAACAGAAATTTTCCAAGGTCGTCAATATAAAGTTTATCGTGGTATGGGATCACTTGGTGCGATGGAACAAGGTTCTAAAGACCGTTACTTCCAAGAAGATACTGCAGCTAAGAAATTTGTACCAGAAGGCATTGAAGGTAGAATTGACTTTAAAGGCCCATTACAAGATACAATTTATCAATTAATTGGCGGTATTAAGAGCGGTATGGGTTACACAGGATCAGCTAACCTAGAACAATTAAGAGAAGAAGCTCAGTTTATTAGAATGACTGGCGCAGGCCTTAAAGAATCACATCCACATGATGTTCAAATTACTAAAGAAGCACCAAACTACTCATTTTAATTAAAGGAGAACGACAATTATGGAAATGGCTTTTGAACAAGAGTTAATTCTTGTATTGGATTTTGGTAGTCAATATAATCAATTGATTACACGTCGTATAAGAGAAATGGGCGTATATAGTGAGTTACACGACCATGAAATCTCAATCGAAGAAATTAAAAAAATGAATCCTAAAGGTATTATACTTTCAGGTGGACCAAATTCAGTATACGAAGAAGGATCATTCACAGTTGATCCTGAAATCTTTGAACTAGGTATTCCTGTTTTAGGTATTTGTTACGGTATGCAATTAATGACTAAATTATTAGGTGGTTCTGTAGAAAGAGCTAACGAACGTGAATACGGTAAAGCAACATTAAACGTTAAATCAGATGACGAGTTATTCTTCAGCTTACCTAATAGTCAAACAGTTTGGATGAGTCACAGTGACAAAGTAATCGATATTCCTGAGAACTTTGAAATCATTGCAGACAGCCCAAGTTGTCAAAATGCAGCAATTGAAGATAAATCAAGAAAATTATACGGTGTACAATTCCATCCAGAAGTAAGACATACTGAATACGGAAATGACTTATTAAGAAACTTCATTCGTCGTGTTTGTGAATGTACAGGAAACTGGACTATGGAGAACTTTGTTGAAATCGAAGTAGAAAAAATTAGAGAACAAGTTGGCGATCGTAAAGTATTATGTGCGATGAGTGGTGGCGTTGATTCATCAGTTGTAGCAGTATTACTTCATAAAGCAATTGGCGATCAATTAACTTGTATCTTCGTAGACCATGGTTTGCTTAGAAAAGGTGAAGGCGACATGGTAATGGAGAACTTTGGTGAAGGCTTCAATATGAACATCATTAGAGTAGATGCCAAAGATCGTTTCATGAGTAAATTAGCTGGCGTTTCAGATCCTGAGAAAAAACGTAAAATTATCGGTAATGAATTTGTATACGTATTTGATGACGAAGCATCAAAATTAGAAGGCGTAGATTTCCTTGCACAAGGTACGCTTTATACAGATATCATTGAATCAGGTACAAAGACTGCACAAACAATTAAATCACACCATAACGTAGGTGGATTACCAGAAGACATGCAGTTCCAATTAATCGAACCAATTAATACACTATTTAAAGACGAAGTACGTGCACTAGGAATCGAATTAGGCATACCAGAACATTTAGTATGGCGCCAACCATTCCCAGGTCCAGGTTTAGGAATTCGTGTATTAGGTGAAATTACTGAAGAAAAATTAGAAATCGTAAGAGAATCAGACGCAATTCTAAGAGAAGTCGTGCGTGAAGAAGGTCTAGAAAGAGACATTTGGCAATACTTCACAGTATTACCAGATATCCGTTCAGTAGGTGTTATGGGAGACTACCGTACATATGACTACACAGTCGGCGTACGCGCAGTAACATCAATAGACGGAATGACAAGTGACTTCGCAAGAATTGACTGGGAAGTCTTACAAAAAGTATCAAGCCGTATCGTAAATGAAGTAGACCACGTAAACAGAGTAGTCTATGACATTACATCTAAGCCCCCAAGCACAATAGAGTGGGAGTAAGATAATAGTAAATATTAAGGCTAGAAACACCGTAAATTTGGTGTTTCTAGCCTTTTTTGATTAATATATTATAGAGTCGTTTAGAATGTAAGTGATAATGAAGACACAATATACTATAGGTGGTTGTAATTTGAGGGGTATATAGTATTTTTACTAACTTAAGCATCCTCCTAAAAAGGGATGAAATAAAAAAGATAAAGTAGTAATTCAAATTCTCTTATAGGGTAATTATCTAGGAACACCTAGAATATCCAAATAAAATGTTAAAAAATTGAAGTTAAAACTTATTATATAAGGAGTTAAAAGTATGGGGAAAACTAGAGGATTAAAGAGGAAATTTAATGAAGCTTTTAGCGATTATAAAACGCGATTAACACATTATGATGGCTATGTAGCATTATATGTTCCGCAGATAACCTATAAAGAAAATAGAATAAACGGTTACAAAGTATCAAAATTTCTTGTAGAAAATACAATAGAAAACATGCCGAATGAAGCCTATTATCTTTATGTATTTGATGAAAATAATACTTTAAATAATCATGTAATAATAGCTGATGAAAAAGAAACATTAGATTTAGGATTATTTAAAGATAGTAATGGTAGAAAGCCAGAGTATATTAAAAATTTAGAGGAAAATTATAAACTTAAGTTTGATAGATATTTAGCAACTTGGGAAATGGATAAAATAGAATATTTTAATTTAGAGAGTGAAGATAAAGAAGATATACTATACACCGAAAAAAAAGATCAGAAAGTAATAGCAGTCACAAATATTTTATGGATAAGTGATACTATTGTAAATTAGTATATTTTATCTAGTAAATAGCAATAACTAGAATGATAAACGAATATCATATTAGAAGTTATTCATTAATTTATTTAAGCGTTTCATATGTTTGTAATTTTTATTTTTGATATATTGGAATATATATAGACAAGGAGGCGTTATGAATGTTCGTTGCACAAGCAATTTTTTCTACTAAAGATGAGGCATCTAAGGCTATATTAGATAACAAAGCTAGTCATGCTAAACAAGATTTTGAAGGCTTTGAGGGCTTTATTGATGCACAAGTTTGGAAGTCTGAAACGGGAAGTAAGTTAGAATACGCGATTGTTTCTAAATGGAATGATAAGAAAGATTTTCAAGCTTGGATTTCTAGACCTTCTCATGTAGAAGAACATAAAAACATGAGTAAAGAAAAGAAAGAAAACGAAGAAGCGAAAGTTTCAAAAATCGAAAAGCAAATTAAAAAATACGAACTTGTAGATTAATAAGTAAGTTATTTTAATGAGCTTTATAAAATAAAAATCACGAGTGATTTTAGGTGGATGTACCTTTAGTCACTCGTGATTTTTTTGTAGAAGTTATTCTTATTTCTGTAAAATTTTGTATAATAAAAGAGAACTTAAGTATATATAAATACATTCCTAAGTTATGATTTGAAACGTTTATTAGGAGGGAGTGGCGATTAAAAAGTTACTAGTATTATTATGTATATTTATCGTAGTTGTGGTCAGTGTGATGTTGTTTATATCAAATAGAACTGATAGTGATCATGATGTTCGGAATTTCACTTCTAAAAATGGAACAGAAGGTGAATATTTAATTTATCCTGTTAAGAACGCTAAGGGAATATTAGTGTGGTTACATGGTGATGGTGCTTATGAGTTTCATCATCCTGATTCAGAAGTCTATTTAGCTGGGAAAGATGGTATCCGTCAAGTTGCTAAAGAAAAAGGGTTAACTTTAGTTGTACCGAAGTCTGTTAACGATGAAGAGCAGTGGTGGAAGAATGGAGAAGCCAATGTGGAATATTTAGTTGAATTGATTGCTTCTTTACCAAATCATGAAAAATTATGGATAGGTAGCTTTTCAGGTGGTGCAGAAACAACAGCATATTGGATGTTAGATAAATTACCAGAACTAAATGTTCAATCAGGTGGTGCGATAATGTTTGGAGGAGGAGGTTCTCCAAAGAAAGAAGGGATTGCCACTCATATTGAAAAGTCACAACATGTAAAAGGATCATTCCCGTTAACATGGATTGTTGGAGAAAATGATCACGTAGGTGGAAAGACTGAAGATGACCCATTTGATGCTTTTGTTACAAGTAAAGAAGGTGAAGCATTTTACGCTCAAGAAGGCTGGGAAACAAAGAGGGTTGTCTTAAAACATTACAGTCACGTATTGGCGAATGGAGAAGTCGGACTGTATGGAAAATATTTAAGAGAATATATTCAGTGAAATTTGTTAGATTATATTATCACTTGAAATTATATATGTGTGTTGTATCATGAAAGTGAATAATTACACTCGAGGAATTTTAATATAAATTTGAGGGGGTGATAATTATAAAGATAGGGTTTGGAAATTGTCATATTTGCGTAGATTGAATGTTTAAACGAGAAGTTATCGCAAGTAAGTACTCAAAATTTAAGGAGTGATTGATTATGCGTAAAGTAAGTAAAGTACTTTCAGCAACGGTCGTCTTATCAACTCTTGTAGTAGGGTCTTCAGCGGTGCCTATCACAAATAGTAGTTCAGATGTTCAAGCAGCAGAAAAAGTTCAAGAATGGGGTTATGGTGAAGGTGGAAGTGGTGTTAGTACAGAAAGTACTTCAAATACACAATCACAAATACCATGGTATAACTATGAAGGCTATACAACATATGATCCAACATTTACATTAGATTATAATTTTGTTCGCGCAATGAAATATGATAATTTTACGCTCAATGGCTATAAAGCAAATCCAAAAGCTAACCAAAATCATGCTTATACATTAGATTCTTATGGTTCTCAAATAGATTTTAATGAGAAAGACCAAGTCATCCAAATGGAATTCAATACTAAACCACACGCAGTCACTAAAGCACAGTTTAAAAAAGCGCACGCATCAAATGATAGTACAGCAGAAGGAAAATCCGAAGATGGTGGTACATTCATACCTTATAATACAAATAACGGCGCTTATAAAGCATACTTTGATAAAGATGGTTATTTAACACATATCCGTATTGGTCAATAGTGTTTGATGATGTGACTGATTATATATAAAGAATAGACAATCCTCTAAACTTTTGGTTTAGAGGATTGTTTTTATGTGTTCAATTTCTGGTTCTTCTAGTTCGTGTGCACCGTCGAGTAGTTCGAATTGAACGTTTTTAAATAATGGTTTAAGTTGTTCTGATAGTGCTTTTACTTTGCCGGGTATTGTTAAATAATCGTTTGAACCTGTCGTGATAATGACGGATGTTTCTTTATAAGTTTCCGTAATATGATAGTCGAGGTCTGATGGGTGCAGCAATAAGATTTGGTCAACTTTAATAAGGTGTTGTTCCAGTAATCCTAATATGAAATTCGCACCGTTTGAATAACCTAAAAATATAACTTTTTCATAATCCTGTTCTTCGATAAATGTATTCCAAAAATCTATAAAAGATTTGGTTTGTTGCTCGAAGTCATGTCGGTCTAATTTGTTGTTCTGAAGCGGTGCAAAGAAACGTCTTTCTTGTCCTTCGCCAACACTACCTTGTATGCCTAAAATGTTAGCTTCAGGGTTTAATATACTTGAAAAAGGAAGAAGTTGGTATTGATTGCCACCTGTTCCATGAAAAAGTACAATTAAAGTATTGTTATTGGGATTTTCTTGTAAGAAATATTCCATTCTATCTCCTCCATAAATGTGAAAGGGCTGTTGTTTATGAATCACAATTCAATTATACATCATGTATCTATTATAAATCATGATGCAGAACAATCATTCAATTTTTATCGTAATATATTAGGTCTCAATTTACTAATGAAGACTGTTAATCAAGAGAACTATGAAATGTATCATGTTTTCTTTGCGGATAAATATGGGCGACCAGGTACAGAAGTGACGCTTTTTGAAATGAAAGAAGGTAAAGATAATCAGTTTGGTGCTAATGCTTTTGATCGATTGCTTTTTAAAGTGCCTTCTGTAGAATCGTTGAAATATTGGGAAGCACGGTTTGATGAATATGAAGTGTGTCATTACGGTATTGAATTTTACACTGACCGCAGTCTAATTCGCTTTGAAGGACCGGATAATACGCCACTCGGTTTAATCGTCATTTCTGATCAAGAAGATGTCCATCAATTTAATACAGATGAAAAAAGTACCGTGCCAGTAGAATATCAAATACTTGGTCTAGACTCTATACATGCACGTGTCCGATATCCTAAAGCAAGTATAGATCATTTCCAATCATTATATAATTGGACATCAGCAGGTCAGCAGACATTCTTTGATACAGATTTAACTGTTGAGATTTTGCATAATCGTAATCAAGATATGTATCATGAAATACATTTTATTTATGACACATTTAATCCACTTGAAGACCAAGGATTTGGCGGTATACATCACGTTGCTATTTCAGCTGAAGACGAAAGTGAATTGCAAGAAATTGAAACAGCTTTAGATAAATTAAATATGGTCCATTCACCAATTAAAAATCGAGGATTCTTTAAATCCATTTACTATAGAGATCCGAATCAACTGCTATTTGAAGTTGCGACTTTAAAGCTTAATATGAAAGAAGTTGTCTTTGAAGACAAAGCATTTCAAGACATCCCGTTATACTTACCAGAACATTTAGAAGAGAAGCGCGGATATATAGAAAAGCAATTACAAAAATAGAATTGAGCAAAATAAGGAATCATTAATATTAGAAGTGTTTGAAATATGATATGTATAACCATATAATATAATTAACATTGAAAATTATATTTGAGGGTTGATATTTATGGACATATTCACTAAAATTTTTGTAGAAAAACCATTTCAAGTTTTCCTTTGCATTCTTATTCCATGGTTATTGCTAGTGATCATACTGTGGGATGAGCCAAACACAAAATCAACAGTATTAAAATTTAGTATAGTAGTGATACCACAATGGGTATTTATCTTTAATACTATGTCAAAAAACTTAGATAAAGAACTTAATGAAATAATTAAGAAGCATAATATTTCGAAAGAGAAATTGTTTCAAATAACAAGATTATCAAACTATGAATTAACAGAAAACGAAGGTCAATTTAAGTTTCATGTTTCACCAAGAAGAAAGAAAAAGTATTTAAATATGTTGAAAGAATATTATGAGTGAATAATAAAACCAGCAAAAATCACACACGACTTGTGAAATTTTGCTGGTTCTTTTTTGTGGAATAAATCAAGTGTAGGCGCACGAAGACTTCGAGATATCGTGAGCGAGGGTACAAAATCAAGGTGAAACGCACGAAGACTGAGAGATATCGTGCGCTAAGGCATAAAATCAGGGTATATCGCACGAAGACTTTGAGATATCGTGCGCAAGGGTACAAAATCAAGGTGAAACGCACGAAGACTGAGAGATATCGTGCGCTAAGGCATAAAATCAGGGTGAAACGCACGAAGACTACGAGATATCGTGCGCGAGGGTACAAAATCAGAGTGTATCGCACGAAGACTTCGAGATATCGTGCGCTAAGGCATAAAATCAGGGCATATCGCACGAAGACTTTGAGATATCGTGCGCAAGGGCATAAAATCAGGGTATAACGCACGAAGACTGAGAAATATCGTGCGCGAGGGTACAAAATCAAGGCATATCGCACGAAGACTCTGTAATACTTACTTATTCTCTATACAATATGACTGTATTTTTATAATCTTATCTTCTCTAAATGTGTATATGTCACATGCATCTATCTTGTTTATTTGGATACCATCTTTATAAAAATAACCAGTACCTATAACGACAATTTGGTGGTCACTTTTAATCGTATCGTGAATTTCAAATTGCGTTGTTACGGTTTCAAAATAATGTGAGACTTGCGTGCAATAATTTGCAACTTCTTCATAACCTTTCAATGTTGTATCGCCAACAATATGCCATTCGATATCTTGATCTAAATAAGCATTACATTTATCAAAATGTCCTGTAGAAAAACTTTCTGCAACTGACGAATTAGACAATGAAGTTCACCTCATTTTAGATAAATTATATCAACGCTAGTGTAAAATAACAATTTGGAGGCGAAATATTGTCAAAATAGTTACAATATTTTATAATAATTACAAATATTAACATTATCGTTATGTGAAAGGGGCGGTCAACATGCAATTTATCATCACATTAATTGCTGCATTAATAGTTGGTCTGTATATGTATAAGAAGAAAGTTACTATTAATGCTAAAAGTGTATTTTTGGCTGTTGGTTTTGTACTATTTGTACTAATATTATCAGATTTCTGTCTATCATTTTCAGATGTCTGTAGAGGATTTAAAGAAGGTCTTCAAGACTCAGGGAATATTAGATAACATAAATTGTTAAAGAAGCTTACACAATTTTTAAAGTGTAAGCTTCTTTTTATAAATCCCTTCATATCAACGATGCAAAATATCTTTGGCAAAGTTTTTTCTGGATTTTTAATGCAATGACAACGATGTTTGATACACTGTTTTTGAATCTTTTATTAAGGTGATGACAAGGAGGACATCGATATGAATTTAAGTAAGCAAATTATTCATTTAAGAAAAGAATATAACTTATCTCAAGAAGATCTAGCTGAAAAAGTCTTTGTGAGTAGGCAGTCTATTTCTAATTGGGAAAGGGGTAAGAGTTACCCCGATATTGAATCTTTATTGCTACTAAGTAATATATTTGATGTCTCCTTAGATCATTTAGTAAAAGGAGATGTAAACATGATGAAAAGAGAAATGGATAGAAAAGTATTTGATAAGTGGTCGTGGTTAATGATGATCTTTATGGGACTTGCTGCTATTCTACTTATACCGTGTATGATGTTAATGGGCATGTATGGATTGGTTGTACCTTTTGTTCTTTGGTTAATCGGTATGTACTTTGCTTATAAAGTAGATAAATTTAAAGAAGTCCATAATATTAAAGCATATAGTCAAATTATGGATTATATGAATGGTAAAGATGTAAAAACAATTCGTGAAAGAACAAGGAAAGATAAATTTAAAGATAGAGTCGTTGCCATTGTAACGCCAATTATATTTGCACTTATCGCATTTATAGTTGCTTATTATGGCATGAAATTAATAGATTAATAAAAAAGCCAAATCACATGTTGCTCATGTGGTTTGGCTTTTTTGATTCTAATTTAAGTTTAAAGTTTGTTCTATTTCGTCGGTCTTTGACTTAAAATCAAATGCATCTTTCGATAATGGTTGTCCTGTTTCGGCTAATTTTTTTACACTTTGTATTTGAAAATACCAACCTGTAAAATCATTCGCAATGGTTTCAAAAGTGAATGGTAATGATTCTTTAAATGTTAACGTTACAGTGTCCCCCTTTTCTTCTAATGAAAAATCTACATGACCTTGGTCCCAGTCATATCCAATATGATCGTTTGGATGATAGTCTGTAATCTTCGCATATTCATATTCATTATTACCGAGGTCGAAGATTAATTGACTACCTGCTCGTTCTTCTTCAAAAGATAATTCAGGAAACCATTGTTTAATGCCTTCAGTCGTTCCTAAAAGTTTGAATACGTGTGACTTATGAGAATGTATGGATATATCAATCGTTTGATGAGCGTGCGTTTCGTCAGTTCTGTAATTTACGTTCATTCTAATCCCCCTTATTATTAGTTGTACTTAATATACCAATAATTTAGCTAAATATAAAAAATTTATAGCATAGTATCATTTAGTACCTTGCAATGTATAATAGTGTGTGTTATATTTTCGTCAAGAGCTATTATACATTGTATAGTACTGAGTTAAGTGGAGGAAAAAATATGAATATACAATTTAAAAAAGGCGCACTCGAATTTATTGTATTGCTTATTATTAAAGGCGAAGATCAATACGGTTATTCATTAATTCAAAAAATCACACCTAGAATCACGATTTCTGAAGGAACGGTTTATCCTTTGTTAAGACGTCTCGTAAAAGAAGCATATTTAACAACATATTATGAGCCATCTACTGAAGGACCAGCTAGAAAGTATTATAAGATCACAGATTCAGGTAATGAGCGATTAGAGCAGTTGTTAAAAGAATGGCAAAGTTTCACAGATGCGGTGAATTTGTTTTTAGAGGAGAGTGAAAGTAATGAGTAAGAAAGAATACTTAAATTTGTTAAATAAGTATTTAAAGAATATATCTGAAGAAGATAAACAAGATATTCTAGCTGAATATGAAACGCACTTTATAAGTGGTGTTGAAGATGGACAAACAGAAGAGAATATTGCTAAAGAACTTGGACATCCGAGAGATATTGCCAAGGAAATAAATGCAACTTTGGCGATAGATAGAGCAGAATCTCATCATAAAGTAGGTAACGTGTGGCAAGCGATTATATCTGTAATGGGACTAGGTTTATTGAATTTCTTTGTTATTTTAATTCCTTTTGTCATTATGATTTCAGTGCTATTTGGTTTTATGGCGACAACGCTATCTTTACTCGTTACGCCAGCGATGTTGATTGTAAAGGGTGTTTATAATGGCTTTGATGCAGTCCATCAATTAGATGTATATGTTGTGTTAGCCAGCTTTGGTTTAGGGCTCGTGCTGTTTGTGATTACTTATTTATTAACAAAATGGTCATATCAATTAACGGTTAAATATTTACGTTGGAATATTTCTATCGTGAAAGGGAGTGCTAAATCATGAAGAAATTATTATGGATATTATTTAGTGTAGGACTTATTCTGTTTATCGTATTTGGTACACTGACATTTGTTGTCGGGAAAAAAGAAGCAGATAATACGAAACAAGAAACGATTTTAAATAAGACTTATCAAGAAGACATTAAACATATAAATGTTTATGCACGTGATGCTGCTGTAACAATCAAAAAAGGCGATCAATTTAAAGTGAAATCTGTAGGGAATAAAGATAAAATTGATTTCACTTCTAAAGTAAAAGACGGAACATTAAACGTCAATTTAAAAGATAAAAATATGATTATTAATTTTAACTTCTTTGATAATGCATATAATGAAATTGAAATAACAGTACCTAAAAATCTAGAGAAACTGGATGTAACGACTGACACAGGTAAACTGAATATACGTGATATTAAAGCTGATAACACTTCATTAGCTGTAGATACGGGCATGATAAACATTGATGGTTCGGATTTAGGGAATTTTGAAGCAAATTCAGATACGGGGAAAATTTTAACTAATAAGACGAACTTTAAGAATGGTAAAATTCAAAGTGATACAGGTACCGTTAGATTAAATGATGCACCAGCTGATACACCATTAGACATTGAAACGGATACAGGGTCTGTGAGATTGGTTTATAATAAAGCGTTGAAAAATACGTTACTAGATATTGAACAAGATGTAGGTAATACACAAATTAACCGCACTGAATTAAAGAACAAAAAAGTAGGTTCAGGAGACAATTTAGTCAAAATTAGAAGCGATGTTGGTTCTGTTCAAATAGATTAATAATAAAACGCTAACGAGTCGAGCTCGTTAGCGTTTTGTTTAATTTAAACGTTATGATTTTTGTGATATTTCTTGTATATATGCTAATGCTTGTCTTTTTTTCTCTTTGTTTAAACCACGTAATAATTGAATGGCATCATTAATAATTTGTGAATCTTCTTCATCTTCGTATGCTTCTGGTACGTTTACCCAGCCCATAATATAAGCGGGTGTTGTAGACAGTGCGATTGATAATTTTTCAACTACTGATGGTGTTAATTTAGATGTTTGACCTGTTTCATATCTGGAAATGGTCGACTGATTGACGTTAATCAGTTTAGCTAATTTATACGTGCTAAATCCGAGTTCTTCTCTTCTTTGTTTAATTCGATATCCTGTTTGATTCAATGCTTTCACCTCAATCACTTCAAATGATGATCTATTAATTCTATTATATCTGATTTAAGTTGTGATTTGTAATTTTCAGATACGAATGATACTTTATTGACCAACAAAAATTCATTTGCTATAATTCGAACTAATCGAATAAAAGCTTTCTAGGGTTCCGTAACTGAGCGGTTAGTCTGGACCGAGAGAAAGCCGCAAGTTGATACTTGTGACACGGAGGGATAAAAGCCTGGGAGACTTATTAAATAAGTTTCCTGGGCTTTTTAATTTAAGGAGGAAAATTTAAATGAACTGGATAAAAATTATCATTGGCGCAATATTTGAAGTTGGTTGGGTAGTCGGCTTAACACATGCAAATAATACATTTGAATGGATTCTGACAGTTATCGCGATTGTCGTAAGTTTCTATTTATTAATTAATGCATCTAAATATCTACCAGTAGGCACTTCGTATGCTGTATATGTTGGGTTAGGTGCAACCGGCGTAACCATTGTAGATTTCGCATTATTTGGTGAACCTGTTGTTATCGGAAAAGTTATTTTAATCGTGACGTTAATTATAGGTGTCATTGGCTTGAAACTTGTAACACGTGAAGAGGAGGGTGCATAACATGGCATGGATTGTATTGATTTTGGCAGGTTTATTTGAAATGTTAGGCGTATTGTTTATGAACATTTATGCAAAACGTAATAATATCCCATCGTTATTAGGACTAGGGTTATTCTTTGTATTAAGCTTTATTTGTTTATCCATCGCGATGAATACAATACCTATGAGCACGAGCTACGCAATATGGACTGGTATCGGTGCTGTCGGCGGTGCGTTATTAGGTATTATATTCTACGGGGAGTCTAAAGAATTTAAACGTATATTATTTATCGGCATTATTCTAGCAAGCACGATAGGTTTGAAGTTAATCAGTTAACTATTTAATAGCTTATAAATCATAATTGATTTCCATCCATTCATTGACTTCTTTGAAACCAAGCTTTTTGTATACAGGTTTACCTAAAGTAGAAGCGGCGAGGAAGATTTTCTTGATATTTCTTGATTCGACATCTTGAATGAGTTCAGTAATGATTTTTTGGGCGATGCCTTGTCCTCTAAAATCTGGGTGTGTATAAATATTAGTAACGTATGCTCTTTCACCTGAAGGGTTTGTGAATGATGGTGGAAATGGGTAATAGATAATCGCACCACTTGCGATAATATTATCATCAACAATAGCTAATAATTGATAAAGCGATTTGTTCGTTAACATGTCCGTGAAAAATTGTTCTAGTTCAACATCTATATTGGGTGTTGGGTTAGAACCTTCATCAATTAATTGCGCTTTGCGTAATTCGACTAATTCACTTAAATCTGAAATGGTTGCTTGTCTAATAAACATATTTAACCTCCTTAATATCTATATAAATGGGTATATATTATTATAGATGATTTTATACAACAACTTAAATTAAAGTGGGGATAAAATGAAAAAAATATTAATGACAGGTGGAACAGGTTTAGTTGGATCAGCTCTAGTAGCACATTACTTAAATACAGATAGTGAAATTTATATATTAACAAGAAGTGATAGAACGTCAGATGAACCATTTGTGCATTATATTAATTGGTCTGAAGATGGTTGGGAAGAGTATTTACCTCAAATCGATATCGTGATTAACCTGGCTGGTGCTAGTCTCAACAACCGTTGGACACCAGAGCATAAAGAAGCCATTATGAAGAGTCGTATTGAATCGACTAAGCGACTATATGACTATTTTGAAAAGCAAAATTATGCACCAAAAGTATTATTTAATGCGAGTGCAGTTGGATACTACCCGCCGTCTAAAGTTGTTTCTTACGATGAGTATGATCAGTTTTTGTCACATGACTTTCTATCGACTGTCGTAGAAAGATGGGAACAAACAGCATGGCTATTTGATAAATTAGGAACGAGAGTCGTTATAGGTCGGTTTGGTGTTATATTATCCAGTGAGGGTGGTGCACTACCTACAATGGTTAAACCGTATCAATTCTTTGTTGGCGGTCCACTTGGTTCAGGTAAGCAATGGATGAGTTGGATTCATATTGATGATTTAGTAAAAGGTATCACTACACTCATTCAAAATGAACAATTTAAAGGTGTTTATAACTTATGTAGTCCTCATCCAGTTCAACAAGATGAATTGGGCAAATCTATTGGGAAAGCAATTCATAGACCACACCTATTGCCAGTACCTAAATTTGCATTGCGCTTGTTATTGGGAGAGCAGTCTACCGTTATTCTAGATGTACAAAAAGTATTCCCTAAAAAGTTGCAAGAACAGAACTTTGAATTTGAGTATCCATATATAGATGATGCCATTAGTCATTTATTAAAATAAATATTAATTATAGAAGTGGCTGGGACATAATGTAGTGTCTCAGTCACTTTTTTCTTTTGACTTATATACAAAACAAATGTATGATAATGAATATTAATACGAATTATAGTATATTTATTATAAAGGTGGGTACTCAATGAATCAGTTTATCGCATTAACAGAAAAGTATAGCCCGAATAATTATAGTCCATTAGATATAGTTTTGACTGAAGGTAAAGGTGCACATGTCAAAGATTCAGATGGCAATACATATATTGATTGTGTTTCTGGATTCTCGGTTCTAAACCAAGGGCATGGTCATCCTAAAATTATTCAAGCATTTTTAGATCAAAGTCAAAAGATTACAATGACTTCTAGAGCTTTGTATAGTGATAATTTAGGTGCTTGGGAAGAGAAGATTTGTAAGTTAGCCAATAAAAATAAAGTTTTACCTATGAATACTGGGACTGAAGCGGTAGAGACTGCCATCAAAGTAGCAACGAAATGGGGTCAAGATATCAAAGGTATCAATGCGCTTGATGCTGAAATTATTGCGATGGAAGGTAATTTTCATGGTCGAACAATTGGTTCGCTATCCTTATCATCAAACGATAGTTATAAAGAAGGCTTTGGTGTACTAGCAGGTAATATTAAATACAGTGAATTTGGCAATGCTGAAGAAATTGCTTCTCTTATCACACCAAATACAACAGCGATCATCTTAGAACCTATTCAAGGAGAAGGTGGTGTTCATATCCCACCTAAAAATTTTATTAAAGAAGTTAAAGCTTTGTGTGAACAACATCAGATTCTGTTGATTGCAGACGAAATTCAAGTAGGATTAGGTCGAACAGGTAAGATGTTTGCGATGGAATGGGAAGGCGTTGAACCTGATATTTATTTATTAGGAAAAGCTTTAGGCGGCGGTCTCTATCCTATTTCTGCGGTCGTAGCGAATGATGATGTCATGCAAGTATTAACGCCAGGTACACATGGTTCAACATTTGGCGGAAATCCATTAGCATGTGCTGTTTCAATTGCAGCTTTGGATGTACTTATAGATGAGTCGCTTCCTCAACGTTCGCAACAACTTGGTGAAAAATTATTAAATGGTTTGAAAAAAATAGATAGTCCAATTATAAAAGAAGTGAGAGGACGTGGGTTGTTTATCGGTATTGAACTTAATGAGCAAGCACAATCAATCGTAGCAAGTATTAATGCACAAGGTGTCTTATGTAAAGAAACACAAGGCAATATTATACGTTTAGCACCACCACTCGTTATTGAAGAACAAGACATTGATACTATTGTTAATGTCATTACACAAACAATAGAAGAAAAATCAAAACAATATCAATCATAGAATTTATATAAATAGTGAGTAAGGCATAAATCGATGTCTTACTCACTTTTCTTTTATGTTAAAATTTCCTGGGTATATATTTATATATACTAATTTTTCAATGAAGGGAAGGATAATATGAAAATAGCAATAGTAGGTTCAGGTAATGGTGCCGTAACCGCTGCTCTAGACATGATATCTAAAGGACATGAAGTAAAATTATATTGTCGTAATCAATCTATTCATAAATTTGATAAAGCTTTTGAACGAGGTGGATTTGATTTTATAAATGAAGGTGACAAGACATTTGTTAAGTTTACGGACATAAGTGATGATATGTCGTATGTATTAAAAGATGCAGAAGTGATACAAATGATTATCCCTTCATCATTCATCGAACATTATGCGAAAACGATGGCACCTCTTATTAACAATGATCAACTGATCTTATTCAATATCGCAGCAGCTATGGGATCAATTAGGTTTATCAATGTGTTAGAGAAACAACATATAGAAACAATGCCAAAGTTTGCTGAATTAAATACATTAACGTACGGGACACGTGTAGATTATGATAAAGCAGAAGTGAATTTATCTCTTAACGTTCAGAAAGTACACTTCTCAACATATGATAAAAGCTATTTAACAGAAAGCTTTAAAACGATTAAAGAACTATATCCGTATATCGTTAAAGAAGAAAGTCTTTGGAAGACAAACTTAGAAAACGGGAATCCAGAAGTACATCCGGGTCCAACATTATTAAACGTAGGTAGAATAGACTATGCAGATGAATTTGCCTTATATAAAGAAGGCATTACACCTCATACTGTAAAGTTATTGCATGCAGTCGAATTGGAAAGATTATCACTAGGTAGAAAATTAGGTTTCGAACTTAATACAGCAAAAGGTGCACGAATAGAACGCGGTTACCTATCTAATGATGATGAAGACGAACCACTTAATAAATTATTCAATACAAGTCCAGTATTTTCACAAATCAATGGACCAAACGAAGTAGAAAATAGATACTTAACAGAAGATATCGCATATGGTTTAGTACTCTGGTCAAGCTTAGGAAAAGTAATCGGCGTACCAACACCAAACATAGATGCCATAATCGTAATCGCTTCAACAATATTAGAGCGAGATTTCTATACAGAAGGTTTAACAGTAGAATCATTAGGATTAGAGAAATTAGGATTGGAATAAAAAAACGCTTAGCTCATTCACGAGCTAAGCGTTTTTTCGATTTATTAAGCGACATTTTTAAATAATGATCTACTAATTATTGCGGCTATTAGAGTTAATAAGAGTGTTAAGATACCGATACCTATCCATGCGTATTGTACGAATACGTATCCGCCTAATATGGTTAATAAACTTGATCCTACATAATAACCTAATAAATATAAAGTTGAGGCGTGTGATTTGCTTGATTCGGTTAATGTGGCGATATAACTGCTTTGAATGGAATGTGCGCCAAAGAATCCGAATGTCATTGCGGCGATTCCTAATATATCAAGTGGTAAGTATGTTATGAAAGTAAGGATAATACCTACAATCATGATTGTTATGGCGATTGCATATGCTTTTTTTATACCAAGTTTATAACTGAGTTTTCCAAAGTTAATGGAGCTATACGTACCTATTAAATATAAAATAAATATAAAGGCAATCGTAGACTCACTAAGTGAAAATGGTGGATGTTCGAAACGTACGGTTATATAACTGTATATTGTGACAAAGGTACCCATTAATAAGAATGCTAGTGACATTGTTTTTAAAACGGCTGGGTTCTTTAATAGCTTTCCATATTTAATGAAATGTTGTTTCGGTGATACCCATTGTGGTGTTTGAACTGTTGAAGTTGGTAATAAAATAACCATTAATATTGCGAGTATTAAATTAAGAATACTGAGTGACGCAATCGCAACTTGCCAATTCGCGATGTCTGTTAGAATACCAACAACTACACGACCAGACATACCTCCAAAGGTCGTTCCAGCTACATATAAACCCATTACTTTACTGACTCTATCTTTATGTACTTCATCAGCTATATATGCCATTGCGATAGAAGGCACACCACTTAAAGCTAATCCCATCAGACCACGAATGACGAGAAATAAATGGAAGTTCGTTACGAAAACACTGATGATAGATAATACACTTACAAGTAATACAGAAATAGACATCATACGTTTCTTCTCAATATTGTTGAGCATCGGCACTAAAATTAAACCAATACCAAGCATAAAAGTAGAAACGGATAAAGTTAAACTGATATCAGATAGCGACACGTTAAAATATTGACTTAGCCCATTAAATATTGGTTGCGTAACATAAAGGCTAGAAAAAATGATGAATCCTGCTAATAATAATGAAATAGATCTCTTTTTCTGTTCACTTGTCATATTGTATCTCTCCCTACAACAATAATCATAACGCTAAAAAAATCATTTTTCGAAAAATATGCATATATTATTCAATTGTAATTGTGATATATTATAATAATCTGAATTTTTAAGTAAGGGGTGGGAATATGAGATACGAAATAGCTTTAGAGAAAATTGTACCTGCTTTGAAAAAAGTGCATGGGGTGTTATCAATATTTTTAAAGGGGTCTATTGCTAGAGGGGAAAATGATGCCTATTCTGATTTAGATATTTATGTCATGTTAAAACGCGAGGTACAAGTTGAAGAAGTATATGACAGTATTGTAGATGCACTTGAGCAATATCAACCGCTGTTATATAAAGAATTAGTGGAAATTATTTGTCCTCAAATTGTTGGTGTATTTGAAGATATGTTACATATAGATTGTTATATTGTTCATGAACATGATTATCCTCAAACAGATGATATAAAAGTGATGTATGACCCTAACGGTAGATTGAAGGAATATGATAAAAAAGACTTAAGTATAACTGAAGAAGTATTTATAGATTCAGCATTAGATAGTTGTTGGTTTATCTTTCAATATGATCATATAGTTGGAAGAGGGCGATATTTATGGACGACTCAAATGATTGATAATGCACTTAATCATGCAATAAAAGTGTTGTTATATAAATATTATCCTGAGAAAGCAGTACTAGGTAAAAAAGCTGCACATCATCTGCCTGCTGATATTTATTCAAAGTTAAATTATATAAATGATTGTAATAATTCTATAAAGCATAGAGAAGCGGTTGCACAATATATGAATCTTTACCAAGACTATATTAAAGACATGGTTGAGGAATATTGGGTTGAAGGATTCGAAAAAATATACGACTATTTATATAAAAAATATGCATAACTAGACACCAGTCATAGTGACGTCACTATGACTGGTGTCTATATATTCACATGTGAGTATAATTTTTGAAAAGATTATTCTGATGCGCGTATAATGTAGTTAAATTAATGGGAGGTACGATTATGATAGAAATTTTAGGGCACCACCATATTTCGATGCTTACGAAAGATGCTAAGTTAAATAAAGAATTTTATGTAGAAAAATTAGGACTACGTTTATATTTAAAAACAGTGAATCAAGATGACCCTTCTATGTATCATTTGTTCTATGGTGATGAGGTTGGTTCGCCTGGTACTTCTTTAACATTTTTCGAACTTAAACCGATGGGACAAACTTATAAAGGTACGAACTCGATTTCAAGAATTGGCTTGTTAGTACCAAATGAAGAAAGCTTAAATTATTGGAAAGATCGTTTTGAAAAACTTGATGTTGATCATGACGCTATTGGTATTTATAACGGTATGACAGCTTTACATTTTAGAGATCACGAAGGATTGGAAATGGTGTTATTACCTAATGGTGAACGTAAAGTGCCGCAAAGTTGGCGTCATAATAGATACACAGATGTACCAGAAGAACATCAAATTATGGGTATGGGTCCTGTAGAATTTAAAATTGATGATGTTTCAGAAATGAAAAATTTCCTGGAAAATGATTTGCATTTTGAGTTAGTAGATTCTGAAAGTGAATTATTATATACGATTGATTTTGAAGGATTGTATAGCGATATTATATTGAAAGAAGTAGAAGGTGAAAGAGAAAGACCTGGTAAAGGAAGTATTCACCATCTTGCATTATCCGTAGCAGACGAAGAAGAATTAAATAAAGTGAAAGAATTATTAGATGAAAAAGGCGTTGTACATTCTGGAATAGTGGATAGAGATTTCTTTAAAAGCTTATATTATAGACATTCACATATATTGATTGAATTTGCGACAGAAGGACCAGGTATGCCATATGATGATGTATCACAACTAGGACAACAGCTAGACTTACCAGGATTTTTAGAATCAAGAAGAGCAGAAATTGAAAGTAATTTAGAACCTATTTAATAGTAGAATGTAAGCACCTTTTGACTTGGTCAAAAGGTGCTTTTTCTCTATTTATTATTTTAAAATTAATATATAAATGACTAAATTACTATTTTTCCTGATTCGTCAGCAGGTTTCAAAGCTGCTTTAACACCTTGTATTATCCCAATAACACCAGGTATTCCAGTCCAACAAAAAATAAGATGTAAAATTCCAGTGGCTTTTTTTCCTACATAGAACTTATGAATTCCAAGGCCACCTAAAAAGAATGCTAGTAGAGAATATGTAATTTTATCAACTTTCATATAAATCAACTTCCTTTTATTAAGTTTTTTCATTATTAATTTAACCCATTTTTTGTAAATTAAACACCTAAAATAATTATATGATTACTTTATGATATTTTGAACAACTAGAAGATATTAATATTTATTATGGATTTTAAGAAAGTCATTACGATTTCTACAATAGGTTATTACACATTTAATTGAGAATAAAAGTTTATTAATCTTTTTAAAGTAAGAAATGAAATCTAACGCTCAAGAGTGAAAAACAAGATCGTTAGAAATTCTAACGCTCAAGAAACGCAAACAAGATCGTTAGAGGACAAAAAAATTAAAAAAATGAGAGAAAACTAGGCGCTAACGCTCAAGAATGAAAAACAAGATCGTTAGAAATTCTAACGCTCAAGAAACGCAAACAAGATCGTTAGCGGACAAAAAAATTAAAAAAATGAGAGAAAACCTGGCTCTAACGCTCAAGAAACACAAACAAGATCGTTAACCGTTCATATATACAAACAAAAGCACCTTTTGACCGAGTCAAAAGGTGCTTTCTTCTATATTTTATGTTGTTGTTTCTTTATTAATCTCACTGTGATAAATGAGGTGATTGGGATGGCGATACTTACAGCGATACCGCCTAATAATATGGTTATGATTTCAGCTGCAAATATTTTAGCATTGATTATTTCGCCAAAGGTGTAATTTAATTTACCAAACCAGAAAAATAACGTGATTTGTCCGCCTATATAGGCGAAATAAATTGTATTGGTTGTTGTTGATAGGATGTCTCTTCCTATTGTTAAGCCAGACTTGAATAGTTGTTGTAATGATATTTTTGGATGTGCTTCATATAGTTCGTACATTGGAGAACTAATGGATATTGTTAAATCAATCACTGCTGCGATTACGGCTAATACAACTGTAAATACCATAAGTTCAGCATAGTTAATCCCTACATTCATTGAAAATATATACGTTTCATCTTGTTCTTCTTCAGTGAACCCTTGCAACATTGAAATGTCTACAATGAAATAGATTAATCCTATTAAGATAAGCGTAGATATAATGGTCGCGAAAAAGGCAGCAACTGTCTTAGTATTATATGCATTAATATAGAACAAGTTAATGCATGTAATAATTAAACAGAAGATGATTAATACGATGAATATAGGCGCTTTATAAATGATGAGTAATAACGCAATAAACAACGTCAGCAAGTTTAAAAATAACGTTACAAACGATCTAAATCCTTTCTTACCACCAACGATGATCATAAGAATGAGTAATATACTGGCTAAAATAAATGTCGTCATTATTTAGCCTCCTCTCTTTGCATGAACATCATTGCAACAAATATTGTGATAGGTATCGTAATCACAATACCAATGCCACCCATGAGTGCTCTTGTAATTTCTAATGACCAATTCATGGATAAGGTATACGTGATTGTATTGCTATTTTTAAAGTAAAGAATAATCATCGGAATGCTACCAGATAAATAAGCGAAGAATAAGATATTCGTCATTGTACCCATAATATCTTTACCAATGTTTGTGCCAGATTGACGCAATTGTTTCAATGAAATTTCGGGATGTTGTGCTTTAATCTCATATAAGGAACTTGTTAACGTAATAGCAACATCCATAACCGCACCAAGTGAACCTATGAGCACAGACGCTAGGAATATTTGTGTCGGTTGAATCGTTAAGAAACTCATCGTTTCATATTTAACGCCGTCACCATTCGTAAACATCATGACAAGTTGAGCGATACCGATACTTAAAAATGTACCAAACAAAGTTGAAATTATCGCAACAAAAGTTCTCCGTTTAAAGCCACTGACGAGCAATAAGGATACGATCGTTGAGAATATAACTGTTGCCGTCATTAATATAAAGAAATGATGATTATTATGTTTCATGAAATAATCAATCATTAATAGTAGGACTGTGACATTAATAATGAGCGAAATAATAGAATATAGCCCTGATTTTCTACCGACGATAAGTAAGGTTAATAAGAACAAACCAGTCATTAACGTGACAGCGCCATCTCGTTTTAAGCCTTTTATAATAGCGGTGTCTTCTTTACCTTTATAGGATAAGAGGACTTGGTCGTTTACATGGTATTTCTCAGAATCCGTTAAAGAATCCGTATATTTATGAGGAACCGTAATGCGGTCTCCTTTATGCTGGCCATTCTGAATCTCTAAATGGATTTGTTCTTTATGTAACGTATCTTTATTCTTATTTTGGTCAATCGTTGTTTGTGAAGATTGATGTGTAATATCCGTAATTTGACCAATTGGTGTTTTGTAATATTGCGCATTGTGTTGGGTGAATATATAGGCTATTACAACGCATACAATAAATATGAGTATCGCAACATTAAATGGTTTCGTTAATTGTTGTTTGATTTTGTCATTCATGTTTTGCCACCATCATTTTTCTTTAATTTGAACATACTATAGTATACGTACATAAGAGGTGGACTTCAATTATTTCCATGTTTCAGCACAAGGTAGTGAATCGCGTTTTCTAGCTTTTGAGACATACGGATGCCCCGCTACTGTGAAACGTAATGGTTTATCAGTCCAGATGCCCTTATTTGGTACGCCGATTCTTGCTGAACGTTCGATTTGTTTAGGGTATCTTCTATTTGTTGTATCGATTTTTAAGCAATTGGCATTAAGTTTAGTGCCGTCTAATGCTTTAGATATTTGCATCGCTTGCGTGAATTTGCCAGGTCCATTTGTTAATTCTATACCTGTTTTGCCGTTACGGTTCAATGCCATTTGTTCAATACCATGTTCAGGTTCTATTGCTCTAATTAAGACACCTTGAGGTTCACCTTCAACTTGTGTAACAAAGTTAATCAGTAGTTGTTTGTGCATAGAGTGTGCATAGATCGTTCCACCCTCGCAATACAAAGATTTCACGCTTTTAGTATTTCTGCCATTGAATGAATGGGCAGCTTGATCGTGTTTACCAATATAAGCTTCCGTTTCAACGATATAACCTGTATATACGATATCGTCTGTTTCGTGAATGATTTTGACGCCAAGTAAGTCAGCAGCAATTTCTTCAGTCGTTCTATTGATAAAATCCATTTTGAAAATATCCTCCTTAATGATACGTTGCTTGTCTTTGTAGTAAAGAACGTGTATGTTCAATAAAAGTCTTCAATTTACTATTTTGATTATTGTCTTGATAAACAATGTTAATCGTTCTTTTGAGTTCGGTATGTGTTAACGGGATTTTTGTAAGTTGTTCATTTTCAATACCATTACTTAAATAATCTGGCACGATGAGTACGCCTTTTTCAGATAGTAATGTTTGTCGTAATAATGCAAAATTTGAAATCGGGTAAGTCTTCTGTGATGCATGTTTACGTATTAATTGTGATATTTGATCAGGTAATGTGTTGAAATGGTAAATGTATTGCTGGCTCAATTGTGATAAAGGCGGTTTAGGGTTCATTGATAAATCGTTGTTATTATGAACGTATAAATTATATGTTTCTTCGAATAGTGTATGTTTAATAGTATGTTTATTGTTTGTAAGTTTCGGTGTAAGTTCGCATAACGCGACATCTATTTGGTGAGATAATAAACCTTCTTCGATTTCTAGTGGTGTCATCATCATAGGTCTAACTTCTATTTTGAAATCTCGCTCGTAAGTCTTAATAATAGCCGGTAATGCTTGTGATACATAACTTTCTGTATAAGCGAGTTTAATAGAACGTCTATCTGAATGTTCTTGATGTATAAATAAATCTTTCGTTTCTTCTATTAAGTTTAAAATTCTATTTGTCTGTGTAAGTAAGAGTTCACCACTGTCCGTTAATTTTACATTTCTACCTTCTCTTAAAAATAACGTCGTGTTTAATTCTTTTTCTAAATTTGCGATTTGTCTACTGACCGCGGACTGGGCAATCTCTAGCTCAAGCGCAGCCTCTGAAATATGCTCTCTTAAAGCAACTTCTCTAAAATAAATTAATTGTTTTATCTCCATATTCAACACCTCATTATTTATATTATCTAATTTTTAGATATATTTCATCTATTTTATATATTGTTAAGATAAGTCCTTGTAAAGTATGATATAGACTATCAATTATTGAAGATTCTGAAATTTATTGTTGAGGTGATGTCGTATGTCATTTAAGAAAGATAGAAGACAACTTGGCCTATATGATTCGATGGACGAGCATGATGCTTGCGGGATTGGCTTTTACGCCAATATGGACAACAAAAGGTCACATGAAATTGTACTAAAATCAATTGAAATGCTTTGTAGGTTAGATCATAGAGGTGGAGTTGGAGCTGACGGAATTACTGGTGATGGTGCTGGTATTATGACAGAAGTCCCTCACCTCTATTTTAAACAAAAATTAAAATTAAATTTACCTGAAGAAGAACATTACGCAGTAGGTATGTTTTTCACTGATGAAAAAATAGCTGGCAGTGAACATGAAAAGAAGTTTAATGCGTACTTTGAAGAAGAAGGATTAAAAGTTATTGGATACAGAGATGTTCCATTAGATACATCAGTATTGGCAGAACATGTCGAAGCGACAATGCCTTGTATTCAACAAGTGTTTGTTGAAAATCATTCAAGTGAACATTTTGATCGTTCGTTATTCATTGCGCGTAAACAAATTGAAAGATATGGCGATGAACAAGATTTAGATTTATACTTTGCAAGTTTATCTAGACGCACAATCGTATATAAAGGTTGGTTGCGTTCAGACCAAATTAAAGGTTTATATATTGATTTGTTAGATGAAGATTATGTTTCTAAATTTGGTTCTGTACATTCGAGATTTAGTACGAATACATTTCCAAGTTGGAAAAGAGCGCATCCCAATAGATTATTAATGCATAATGGTGAAATTAACACGATTAAAGGTAATGTTAACTGGATGCGTGCAAGACAAGACAGATTAATTGAAACAATCTTTGGTGATGTGAAAGATAAGATTGGAACAGTGCTAGATGAATCAGGAAGTGACTCATCAATCGTTGATAATGCTCTAGAGTTCTTAAGTTTAAGCATTCCTCCAGAACAAGCAGCAATGCTATTGATACCTGAACCGTGGTTATATAACGAAACACAAGATCCTAAAATTAGAGCATTCTATGAATATTACAGTTATTTAATGGAACCTTGGGACGGTCCGACAATGATTAGTTTCTGTGATGGAGATAAACTTGGCGCATTAACAGACCGTAATGGTTTAAGACCTGGTCGCTACACAATTACAGATTCAAATGAAATTATATTTTCTTCAGAAGTAGGCGTTATTGACGTTGAAGAAGAACATGTTGTTTATAAAGGGCAACTCAACCCGGGTAAACTTTTATTAGTGGATTTTAAAGAGAATAAAGTTATCGAAAATGATGAATTAAAACAACGTATCGCAAGTGAATATCCATATGATGAGTGGGTAAGCCATAAAGCGTTAAACGTAAATGATACAGTGGCGACACCTTCACATGTTGAAGAAGAAAAATTATTCCAATTACAACGTCGTTTCGGATATACAAAAGAAGAAATTAATAAATATATGTCAGAACTTGTGAGTGAGAAGAAAGATCCAATTGGTGCGATGGGCTTTGATACGCCAGTCGCCGTGTTGAGTACGAGACCAGAATCGTTGTTTAATTACTTTAAACAACATTTTGCACAAGTAACAAACCCACCAATAGATTCATATAGAGAGAAAATCGTTACAAGTGAATTGGTTTACTTAGGTAAAGAAGGTAACTTGTTACAACCACATCAAGATAACACGAGAAGAATTCAATTAAATCATCCAGTATTATCGAAAGCGCAACTTGAACAAATTCAAGATAGTGAATTTAATGTTGCAGTGATTCCGACGACTTACACAGGTTCGCTTAAAGAAGCGTTAGATGACTTAGGGCAAACTGTTTCAAAAGCCGTTAAAAATGGTGCTGAGATTATTGTCTTAGAAGATGAGTCTGTTGAAGATTTAGAAGCGGCGTTTGCAATGCCGATATTATTAGCGGTTAGTCACATTCATCAACACTTGATAAGAACGGGTCAACGTTTAGATACAAGTATTGTGGCATATTCTGGAGAGTGTCGTGAAGTGCATCATTTAGCTACATTAATAGGTTATGGTGCCAATGCTGTTGTGCCTTACTTAGCACATTATACGATTGAAGACTTAACTGCTGCGGGACGTCTTGAAGGTACAGTTGAACAGAATATTGATACGTTTAGTCAAACGTTATCAGCTGGTGTCATTAAAGTAATGGCTAAAATGGGTATTTCAACTGTTCAAAGTTATCAAGGTGCACAAATCTTTGAAGCAATTGGGTTAGGTAAAGATGTTATCGAACAATACTTTACAGGTACACCGTCTAAACTTTCTGGTATATCAATTGATACGATTGATAAAGAGAATAAAGCGAGACAATCTGAACAAATTAAATATTTAAATTCAGGTAGTACTTTCCAATGGCGTCAACAAGGTGAATATCATGCGTTCAACCCTAAGACAATTCATTTATTACAACATGCATGTAGAGATAATAATTTTGAAATGTTTAAAGAGTATTCTGAAGCTGCAGATAGTGAACGTATGAGTCACTTAAGAAACTTACTTGATTTTAAATCAGATCGCGCAATTGATTTAAAAGACGTAGAATCTGCTGACCAAATTGTGAAACGCTTTAAGACAGGTGCAATGAGCTTTGGTTCTATTTCTCAAGAAGCGCATCAAACTTTAGCAGAAGCGATGAATAGAATTGGTGGACGTAGTAATAGCGGTGAAGGTGGAGAAAATCCAGAACGCTTTATTATTAAGCCGGATGGCACAAATTATATGAGTGCTATTAAGCAAGTCGCATCAGGTAGATTTGGTGTAACGAGCGATTACTTACAACATGCTAAAGAAATTCAAATTAAAGTCGCACAAGGTGCTAAACCTGGTGAAGGTGGACAATTACCTGGTACAAAAGTTTATCCGTGGGTAGCTGAAGTACGTGGTTCAACACCGGGTGTAGGATTAATTTCACCACCACCTCACCATGATATATATTCTATTGAGGACTTAGCACAACTAATTCATGACTTGAAGAATGCAAATAGAAAAGCAGACATCAGTGTTAAACTCGTTTCTAAATCTGGCGTAGGTACAATTGCAGCAGGTGTTGCAAAAGCTTTTGCCGACAAAATTGTCATCAGTGGATATGACGGTGGTACGGGTGCATCACCTAAGACGAGTATTCAACATGCTGGGTTACCTTGGGAGATTGGTTTATCTGAAACACATCAAACGCTTATGTTAAATGGTCTTCGTTCACGTGTAACGTTAGAAACTGACGGTAAATTAATGACTGGTCGCGACGTTGCACTTGCATGTGCGTTAGGTGCAGAAGAGTTTGCGTTTGCGACAGCACCTTTAGTCGTGCTTGGCTGTATTATGATGAGAGTATGTCATAAAGATACATGCCCAGTTGGTATTGCAACTCAAAATGGCGACTTACGAAAATTATATACAGGTAAAGCAGATCACATCGTAAACTTCATGTATTTTATTGCCGAGGAAATAAGAGAGATTTTAGCTTCATTAGGCTTAAAAACAATGGATGAACTTGTAGGTAGAACGGATTTGTTATCAGTATCAAACAGATATTACGCTCATCCTAAAGCGAGAGAACTTGATTTAGAGGCACTTTTATTTGTAAATGAAGGTGAAAGATACCGCTCTATGAATCAAAATCATCACCTTGATGTTGGATTCGATTTAACGAAATTATATGAAGATGCAAAAGCATCAATTGATCATGGTGAGAAATTTGTTGGTAGTTATAACGTTCGAAATACTGAAAGAGATGTTGGTGTAATTACAGGTAGCTATATTACAGAAGTGCACGGTGAACCTGGTTTACCAGAAGATACAATAAGTGTTAAGACATTTAAACATGCTGGACAAAGTTATGGCGCATTCACGCCTAAAGGTATGACGTTACATCATACTGGTGACGCTAACGATTACTTTGGTAAAGGTTTATCCGGAGGTAAATTAATCTTAAACGCACCTAACGAAGATAGAGAAGATAATATCATTGTCGGTAACGTTTGTTTCTACGGTGCAACAAGTGGAACATCATATATTAACGGTAGAGCTGGTGAACGTTTCTGTGTAAGAAATAGTGGCGTTAACGTCGTTGTTGAAGGTGTTGGCGACCACGGATTAGAATACATGACTGGTGGACGTGTTGTCATTTTAGGTGATGTAGGACGTAACTTCGGTCAAGGTATGAGTGGTGGCGTATGTTACGCATTGCCAACAGATGTTGAAGCATTCAAAAAAGATAATGAACTTGACACTTTAGAGTTTGAAACATTAAAAGATCCAGATGAAATTGCGAATTTAAGACAAATGTTAGAAGAACATGTTCGATATACAAATAGTAAAAAAGCACAAGCAGTGCTAGCGTCATTTGACACAATTGTAGACAAAGTAGTTAAAGTGATTCCGAAAGACTACAAACTTATGATGCAGAAGATTTCACTACACAAATTAGAAAACGAAGAAGATGCACTGTTAAATGCATTCTTTGATGATCGAAAATCTATTGGTGATGAAGAAGAACTGGCTTCGGTATATTAAGAAGGAGGGCATATTATGGGTGAATTTAAAGGTTTTATGAAGTATCCTAAGCAACAACTTGATGAGTTGCCGTTAAAAGATAGAATTAAAGGATATGACGCATTCCAACAACGTTTTACTAAAGAAGATGCAGCTACACAAGGTGCGCGTTGTATGGATTGCGGAACACCATTTTGTCAAACAGGCTCATCATTCGGTAGAGATACAATAGGTTGTCCAATAGGTAACTATATACCAGAGTGGAACGACTTAGTGTATCGCAAAGATTATGAAGAAGCATATGCAAGATTATCAGAAACAAATAACTTTCCTGAATTTACAGGTCGAGTATGTCCTGCGCCATGTGAATCTTCATGTGTCTTAGCGATTAATAATGATTCAGTCGCAATCAAAGGGATAGAACGTACAATAATAGATGAAGCGTATGATATGGGACTTGTGAAACCTAAGTTTCCTGAGCATCGCTTAGAAGAAAAAGTAGCCATTATCGGTAGTGGTCCAGCAGGCTTAACAGCTGCAGAAGAATTAAATTTACTTGGCTATAATGTGACTGTATATGAGCGTAACCATCGTCCAGGTGGTTTGCTTATGTACGGCATACCAAGTATGAAATTAGATAAAGAGGTTATCGAACGTCGTGTGAAATTAATGGAAGAAGCGGGTATCGTCTTTAAAACAGATGTTAATGTGGGGAAAGACATCACGAAAGAGGAACTAGATGAACAGTATGATGCAATTATTGTTTGTACAGGCTCACAAAAAGGACGAGACTTACCATTAGAAGGACGTATGAGCTTCGGTATACATTTTGCGATGGAATATTTAACAGAGCAAACACAATTACAAATGGGAGAAATTGACGAACCAACTATAACAGCAAAAGGTAAAAATGTGATTGTAATCGGTGCGGGTGATACAGGTGCTGACTGCGTAGCAACAGCATTAAGAGATGACTGTAAATCAGTCGTCCAATTTAATAAATATGTAAGACTAACAGATAAAATGGAACAAAATACAGCTTGGCCATTACCAATGCCAATTTTCAAGTTAGACTATGCGCATAAAGAATATCGTGAAAAATTCGGATTCGAACCAAGAGCATATGGTATTCAAACAATGCGTTATGATGTTGATGAAAATGGTAATATTCGCGGTCTTTATACGCAAGTGTTAGAAGAAACTGAAGACGGCATGGTGATTGTCGAAGGTACAGAACGTCATTGGCCAGCAGATTTAGTCCTATTATCAATCGGTTTTGAAGGTACAGAACATTTAGTACCACATTCATTCAACTTAAAGACTGAACGAAACAAAATCGTAGCAAATGAAAAAGATTTCAGAACAAATCAAGATAAAGTATTTGTAGCTGGAGATGCAAGAAAAGGTCAAAGTTTAGTCGTTTGGGCAATAAAAGAAGGTCGTGCAGTTGCAAAAGCTGTAGATGAATCCTTAAAGAAAAAAATTACAATTTAAATTTTGTGATTTTTGTTGACATCAGTAATGGCATGTTATAAGATAAATAATGTCTTATTTGGAGGAATACCCAAGTCCGGCTGAAGGGATCGGTCTTGAAAACCGACAGGGGCTTAACGGCTCGCGGGGGTTCGAATCCCTCTTCCTCCGCCATTATTTTAAAATATCCAAGACTATATATATAAAGAACACTGTCCACTTTTGTGGGCAGTGTTTTTTTGTTGTGAAAAAATATTGTGGTTGGATGTGGAATTGGGCGCGGAGTGGAGATTGAGTTGTAGGGTGGAATATTGCAGGTGGAAATAAAGAGGATATAGATATAAGGGTTTTTGTTAGGGACAGAATTCTGAGAAATGTCCGTAAGAGTCGTTGTTAGGGACAGAATTCCGAGAAATGTCCGTAAGAGGTGCTGTTAGGGACAGAATTCTGAGAAATGTCCGTAATAGGTGTCGTTAGGGACAGAATTCCGAGAAATGTCTCTAAGGATACGAGTTCTAACTACCAGAATTCAGAAAAATGGAAGTTAGAGGATTCTAACTACCACAATTCGGAATAATGGAAGTTACAGCATTCTAACTACCAGAATTCGAAATAATGGAAGTAAGCGGATTCTAACTACCAGAATTCAGAATAATGACAGTTACTCGGACCGGACTCCAACCAAACTCCAACCTCGCTCCAACCTAACTCGCGCATATCTCCAACCTCATATCGTCACGCGTTTATGACAATTTCTTTTGTTTTCACAAATGGATAACAACTTTGCTATAATATAAGAATATTCTGATAAAAGGTCGTGTCTTAATGAAAGCAAAGGGATTAAATAGAGGAGATGTGGTGGGTGTTGTAGCATTAGCGAGTCCACCGAACCAAACGCATTTAAAGAACGGGTTGAAACTTTTAGAAGAGAAATATGGTATTCGGTTTAAACTAGCGAAAAATATAGACCGCGTTCATGGTCATTTAGCGGGAACGGATGATGAACGATTAGATAGTTTGCATGACATGTTAGAAGATGATGAAGTGAAAGGTATTATATGTGCTTGCGGTGGTTATGGTACACCTAGAATTGTAGAACGTATTGATTATAATCTTGTAAAAGCACATCCTAAAATTATATGGGGATACAGTGATATAACATGCTTACATAATGCTATTAGACAACAAACGGGGTTGGTAACGTTTCAAGGTCCTATGATCGCATCTGATATAGGAGATACTTATAATGAGATTTCTATTGGGAGCTTTGAACAGTTATTTAATGGTGAAACTGTGTCTTATCCTACAGATCAATTAACGTTTAAATCGCTAGTTGGTGGTCACGTTGAAGGAGAAATTGTTGGTGGTTGTTTATCTTTACTTGTTTCAAGTTTAGGCACACCATATGAAATCGACACTAAAGATAAAATTTTATTTATAGAAGATATTGGGGAAGTGCCTTATAAGGTAGATGGATTTTTACAACAACTCAAATCTGCTGGCAAGTTAGATGATGCTTCTGGATTTATTTTCGGACCATTCACAGATAGCGAGCCTAAAAATCCGGAAAAATCTTTAACGATGAAAGAAGTGTTAGATGATTTTATAACGCCATTAAATAAACCAGCAGCATATGATTTGAATATTGGGCATTGCACACCACATTTTGCGATACCGTTTGGAACAGAAGCTACATTAGATGTGGACAATAAAGTGTTAAATATAGCGTCAGGTGTAATTATAGAATAAAGGGGAAGTTATATGTTTATAACAGATATAAAATACTATAGATATGAAACACCTTTGAAGAAACCTTTTAAAACAGCACTGAGAACAGTAGAGGTTATTGAAAGTATATATGTATTTATTGAAACGAATTATGAGGATGTTATTGGTGTTGGTGAAGCTGTACCTACATATGTTATTACCGGTGATACAAAAGGTGGTATAGAAGCTGCGATTGAAGAAGTCTTTAAGCCACTATTAATTAACCGACCTTTAACGAAAGACTTACTAGATGAAATTCATCAAGTCATAGTAGGTAATACAAGTGCTAAAGCTGCAATAGATATCGCGCTTTATGACTTATTAGCTCAAGAAGCAGAATTGCCTTTATATCAATATATTAATCATAACCCGGGAAATAAATCGTTAGAAACGTGTTATACCGTGAGTTTAAATGATGCTGACGAAATGGTGGAAGATGGTTTGAGATATGTAGAAGATGGCTTTAACCATTTGAAAATAAAAGTGGGTAAAGACGATGTCTCTACAGATTTAAATAGATTACAAGCATTACGTTCTTCTTTACCAAGTGAGGTTATTTTAAGTGCGGATGCAAACCAAGCATGGGATGAAAAAGGTGCACATCATGCATTGAAACATTTTGATGAAGCAGATTTGAATATTGAAAGTATTGAACAACCTGTTGGGAGATATGAGTATAAGGTACTAGGTGCGCTATCTCAAGAATTCAAAATACCTTTAATGGTAGATGAAGGATTGTTTAGTATACATGATGCCGAGAGACTTGTAGAAGTTGGTGCGACAAATATATGGAATATTAAACTAATGAAGACTGGTGGTATTCATCAAGCTTTAAAAATACATGATATTGCTAAAGGTGAAGCGATACCTTGCATGGTTGGATGTATGATGGAAACACATGTGTCCGTTACGGCAGCTTTGCATTTTAGTTTGGCAGCAGAACAAGTGAATCGTGTTGATTTTGATGCACCTTTAATGGTAGTCGAGCGACAAGTTGAAGGTGGTATTACTTATGAAGGTGCTAAAGTAACCGTTTCAGAAGGTACAGGGTTAGGAATAGATCGTGAATCTTTATATAAGAAGGTGAGCTCATGATTAAATATTGCAGAGTAAATGTCGGGACAATATGGAGAAGCTTTGATAAAGCTAGAGAAATTGATAGAGACGGTATCATGTATCCAGCAGATATTCAACGTTGGTTACTTGAACTTAATTTAGAACAGAAATTATCTTTTACGGAAGATAGTAGAATAGATACGCAAATTCTTTATGGCGAAAAAGTAGAAGTCGTAGAAGAACAAGATGGCTGGAGTTACGTTATCTGTTTAGAGCAACCGTCTAAACAGAATCCAAAGGGATATCCAGGGTTTATTCCGACGAGTCAATTAGGTGAGATGAAGGCGTACGATACACATCCACGCCTTCGTGTTAATGTACCTAAGACGACATTGTTTAATTTAGATTTTACTACGAAACAAATTCTGTCATTTAATACGATTTTACCTATTATTAAGCAAGATGAGCCTTTTATTGAAGTTGATACACCTGAAGGCAAGGGTCTTATTAGTGAGAATGATGTAGAATTCAGTGATGAATCTGGTGCATTCGAAATTGGCACAATGGCAGGTGTCATTGAAAATGCGAAGCGCTTTTTAGACTTACCTTATTTATGGGGAGGGATGTCTGGTTATGGCTATGATTGTTCAGGATTATGTTTTCAAATGTACAAAAGTCAAAACTTCCACATCCCCCGAGATGCTGATGAACAATATGAAGCAATGACGGATATTTCAATAGCATCACATGACTTTTTGCCAGGTGATTTACTGTTCTTCAGTAAACCAGAAGATAAAGGCTTCCTATCACATGTTGGCATATACATGGGAGAAGACATGATGATTCACGCGCCGCATACACCGAAAAGTATCGAAATCATTAAATTATCAGGTAGTTATTATCAAAAGATATTAGCTAAAGCTGCCCGATTATCAAATATCTAATATAGATTGAATAATATATGACCCAAATTGGTGAGAGAAATCGATCGCCTTTTTGGGTTTATTTGTGTTGGATAAGAAACAATAATAATATAACTCGCCTTCATGTTGGATGATGCCTACATCATTGACAACGTTGTCGTACTCCCCTGTCTTAGAGTGGAAATTAAGTGTATCTTCGCAAAATGATCGATAGATTGAAACTTTATCGTTTAAATGTTGGTCATTCATGATGTTCATCATGTCTTGATGATGTTTATGCTCTGCAATAAAGCGAAGTATATGAATCATATCTTGAGAAGACGTTGTATTCTGTTTCCCTTCACTTATTGCTTCTGCATCCATCATATAACGATTTAACTGCGTTTGTTCACATTGCAATGTTTCTTGAATAAATAAGTTAATATGTTGAAGTCCGAAATAATCGATTAATGTATTCGTTGCCGTATTGTCTGAAACAACGATCATTAAGTAGATTAAATCTTGAATCCTCAGTTGATCGATATCCATATTTTTTAGAACACCACTGCCGCCAACTTTATCATTGATTTGAACGAGTGCTTTTCTATCTTCTTGAGTCGTGCTTTCATAAATATAAATCATAATAGGCAATTTAATTAAACTTGCTGATTCAAATATTTTTTCGTGGTGATGGTTTGTGAAAACGATAGAATCTCCTTTTGCAAAATCGAGTGCAACGTTGTCATGATCGATATATTCATGTGTTAAAAAAGACATATGAAAAACCTCCTTTACACAATCATACTACATTATTTATATAATATTAATTGTAAGCCTTTACATACTTGTATATACAAGTTATAATTCAACTAAATAGAGATAGGGGAGTGAGTTAAATGTCTGTAAAGAGAGAAGAGATAAGACAGATTATTGACGCTATTGGTGGGGAAGACAATGTAAATGCCGCAACCCACTGTGTGACACGGTTAAGACTTGTATTAAATGATGAAAGTAAAGTAAATAAAGATGCATTAGATCAAATAGATTTAGTGAAGGGATCCTTCTCAGCAAACAACCAATTTCAAATTGTAATTGGACCGGGAACTGTTGATGAGGCGTATAAAATTTTCCAACAAGAAACAGGTGTTGAAGAAAGTTCGAAAGATGATGTGAAGAAAGCTTCTGAGCAGAAGATGAATCCATTTCAACGTTTAATTAAATTGTTGGGTGATGTATTCATTCCAATCTTACCTGCAATCGTAACAGCAGGTTTACTATTAGGTTTAAACAATGTATTAACAGCAGAAAAATTATTTGGTGCTAAGTCACTTGTTCAACAATATGCATGGCTTGCTGACTTTGCAAACATCATTAACGTTATCGCAAGTACCGCATTTATCTTCTTGCCGGCTTTAATTGGTTGGTCAGCTATGCGTGTATTTGGTGGTAGCCCAATTCTAGGTTTAGTATTAGGTTTAATCTTGTTACATCCGCAGCTTGCTTCTCAGTATGATTTAGGTGGCGGCAAATCGAGTGAAATTCCTGTATGGCACATATTTGGTTTAGAAATTAAGCAATTAAACTATCAAGGTCAAGTATTACCGATATTATTTGCAACATGGGTATTATCTATTATTGAGAAATTCTTAGCTAAACGTGTACATGATTCTATCAAAATGCTCGTAGTAGGTCCTGTAGCGTTATTAATTACTGGATTTTTAGCATTTATCGTTATTGGTCCATTAGCGTTAGAGTTAGGTACGTTAATTACGAACGGTATTAAAGCAATTTTCGAAAGTGCTGGCTGGTTAGGTGGCGCAGTGTATGGATTATTCTATGCACCACTTGTTATTACAGGATTACATCATATGTTCTTAGCAGTAGATTTCCAACTCATAGGAAGTCCTTTAGGCGGCACGTACTTATGGCCAATCGTGGCAATATCTAATATTTGTCAAGGTTCAGCAGCATTCGGCGCTTGGGTAGTATACAAACAACGTAAGATGGTTAAAGAACAAGGTTTAGCGGCTACATCTGGTATTTCAGCATTCTTAGGTGTAACTGAACCAGCAATGTTCGGTGTCAACTTACCATTGAAATATCCGTTCTTTGCAGCAATTATTTCGTCTAGTTTACTAGGCGCGTTTATAGGAGCTGCAGGTGTTATCGGTAAAGTTGGTGTAGGTGGCGTTCCTGCAATTATTTCTATTGAAAGAGAATACTGGGGTGTGTTCGGTATTGCGACATTGATTGCGGTAGTATTACCAGCTATACTAACGATTGTGCTTTCAAACTTTGCTAATGAAAAAGCTAAAGAAATGGTTCAAGAATAATATATATATATATAAATAAAGGAGTATACCTATATGGCAGTTTCAGATTGGAAGAAGTCCGTTGTTTATCAAATTTATCCAAAGTCATTCAATGATACGACTGGAAATGGACAAGGTGATATACCAGGTATTATAGAAAAATTACCTTATTTACAAACGTTAGGTGTAGATTACATTTGGTTAACGCCAATTTATCAATCACCAATGAACGATAATGGATACGATATTAGTGATTATTATCAAATTAATCCTGATTTTGGTACAAAGGAAGACGTCAAAACATTACTAGATGAAGCGCACAGTTTAGGTATTAAAGTGATGCTCGATATTGTGATCAATCACACTTCGACATCACATCACTGGTTTGTAGAATCTCGCAAGTCTAAAGATAATCCGTATCGTGATTATTATATTTGGAAAGAAGGCACTAAAGAAGAGCCACCAACGAACTGGGAGTCTAAGTTCGGTGGTAATGCTTGGACTTATGATGAACAAACAGAAAGTTATTATTTAAGATTGTTTGATGTTTCTCAAGCTGATTTAAATTGGGAGAATGACAATTTGAAGGCTGAAATATATGAAATGATTAATTATTGGATTGATTTTGGCGTAGATGGTTTCAGATTTGATGTCATTAACTTAATTTCCAAAGGTGCTTTCGAAAATTCAACAGCAATCGGTAAAGAATTTTATACAGATGGACCTAAAGTCCATGAGTATTTACAAGAGTTGAACAAACAAACATTTGGCAATAAAGATATTATGACGGTTGGAGAAATGTCATCAACAACGATTGATAATTGTATTAAATATACAAATCCAGAACGTCATGAGTTAAGTAGTGTATTTAATTTTCATCATTTAAAAGTAGATTATAAAGATGGTGAAAAGTGGTCGGATATGAAATTTGATTTTCTTGAGCTGAAACGTATATTGATGGATTGGCAAGTGAACATCGCAAAAGGTAACGGATGGAATGCTATTTTCTGGTGTAACCATGATCAACCTAGAGTCGTAACGAGATTCGGTAAAGATGATACAGAAGCAGAAAGAGTTAAATCTGCTAAGATGCTCGCGATATCATTACACATGCTTCAAGGTACGCCATATATTTATCAAGGTGAAGAAATTGGCATGACAGATCCAGGTTTCACGGATATTGATCAATATAAAGATGTCGAATCGCTTAATGCATATAAATTATTAAAAGAACGCGGTATGGATGAACAAATGATTATGAAAGTAATAGGTCAGAAATCTAGAGATAATTCTAGAACGCCTATTCAATGGAATGCGCATGCTGAGGCAGGCTTTACAACTGGAGAACCATGGATTGGTATCCCGGAAAATTATAAGCATATTAATGTCGAAGCGGCATTGGAAGATAAAGATTCTATTTTCTATACGTATCAAAAGTTAATACAATTACGTCATGAACACGATGTGATAACGTATGGAGAAGTTGAACCACTTCATATGGAGCATCCAGAGTTGTTCGTTTACAAGAGACATTTAAATAATGAAACTTGGTTAGTTGTTGCAAACTACTCTGATCAAATCGTTGATATCCCAGAAGATATCGATTTAGAGGGTGAAATCATGATTGCAAATAACGATTTAAATGGTAACGCTTTGCAACCATTTGATGCTTTTGTCGTAAATGTAAGTGGTGACTAATTGATGTTGAAGGTATAGAGGTGAACGCATGAACAAGTATATGAAAATCTACCAATCTATTTGTGAAAAAATTTTAAATGGTGAATATGCTCATTTACAGCAACTACCTTCAGAAAATGAATTAACAAAGATATATTCAACTTCTAGAGAGACTGTAAGGAAAGCTTTAAATTTATTGCAAGAAAAAGGTTATATTCAAAAGTTAAGAGGTAAAGGGTCTGTCGTTATTTATGAAGATGTTATTCAATTTCCGATATCGGAAATGGTGAGTTTTCAAGAAATTAATAAACGTTTAGGACTTGATTATGTAACTAAAGTTGAATTACTTGAGGTTATAGATGCTAAAGACGTTCCTGTCGTTCAACATGCCCTTGAATTAAGAGACCAAGATAAGCTGTGGCATGTCATTAGAACGAGAACGAAAGATGACGCTGTGCGTATAATGGATGAGGATTACTTTAAATGTCAAATTATTCCTCAACTCACTGAAGAAGTTGCAGCTGAATCTATCTATAAATTTATTGAACAAGAAATGAATGTAGAAATCAGTTACTCGAATAAGTCTATTACATTTGAAGAGATGACTGAGAATGAAATATTATATTTTGGAAAGTTGAACCCGCCTTATACAGCAACGGTTAGAGGTACTGTGTATCTTAATAATGCAGAAAAATTTCAATATAATATTTCAAGACATATCGCGACGGAATTCAAGTTTGTAGATTTTTCTCGCAGGGTGATTCATAAAACACTTTGATTGAAGTAGTTTTTTCTTGCCAAATCGTAACATTTTGTTGTAGTATATATATTGCCGTGCTAAGTGGGGAGGTAGCGGTTCCCTGTACTTGAAATCCGCTTATGCAAGACTGAATTCCTTTGCCGCGGACATATTATTGTGAGGTCTGCCCTCAGCACGTGGTGTCTGAAGACGTCGGTCCTATGCAATACAAACCCATGAATCATGTCAGGTCCGGAAGGAAGCAGCATTAAGTGGATCATTGTATGTGCCGTAGGGTAGCCGAAGTTTAGCTAACGACTGAGGTAACGCTTGTGATGTTTGTTCAAAGCAAAGGTGCACGGTTTTAAATTTTATAAACTTATCAAATTATATATAAATTCAAAAGGGTGACCGCGGTCACCCTTTTTCTAATATCAGGGGGATATTTTATACATGACGCAATTACTAATTGGAACGATTATAGAATCGGAATATGAATTAGCTAAAGAAGTCGTTAAAGCAGCATTCGAAAATGAACGTTATTCTGATGGAACAGAACACGAATTAATCGGTAAAATACGAAAATCAATGAATTATAATGCAGAACTTGAAGTTGTAGCGAAGACAGAATCAGGCAAAATTCTTGGGCATGCCATGATGTCAGAAGTGACCGTTAGTTCTGATGAAGAAACGCATACAGTATTAGCGCTTGCACCTGTTTCCGTTTTGCCAGAGTATCAAAATAAAGGAATAGGGAAAGCTTTAATAGAAGCTTTAGAATATAGAGCTTATGAAAATGGCTATGTCGGTGTAGTCGTACTAGGTCATGCTGATTATTATCATAAATTAGGTTATCATGCAGCTTCAGAGTTTAATATATACCCACCATTTGAAGTGCCAGATGAAAATTTCATGTTTAAATATTTATGGGATCACCCAACAAAAGAAATTAAAGGCACTGTTCACTACCCAGAAGCTTTTGATAATTAATAATAGGGTGTACCTATTGATTCATGATATAATATAGCCAATATCTTATTAAATTTTGGAGGTGCCACTTTGAACTACCAGGCTTTGTATCGAATGTATAGACCACAATCATTTGCGGATGTTGTCGGTCAAAAACATGTCACAAAAACATTAAGAAACGCCATCCAAAAAGAAAAGCAATCACATGCTTATTTGTTTAATGGCCCACGTGGAACTGGTAAGACAAGTATTGCTAAAATCTTCGCTAAAGCAATTAACTGTACAGAGAATACGAATGGGGAACCTTGTAATGAATGTGCGATTTGTAAAGGTATTACACAAGGAACAAATTCAGATGTCATTGAAATTGATGCTGCCAGTAATAACGGTGTAGATGAAATACGTAATATTAGAGATAAAGTAAAATATGCACCAAGTGAATCTAAATTTAAAGTCTATATTATAGATGAAGTGCACATGCTTACAACAGGTGCTTTCAATGCACTTTTAAAGACACTTGAAGAACCACCAAGTCATGCTATTTTTATACTCGCAACTACTGAACCTCACAAGATACCACCTACTATTATATCTAGATGTCAGAGATTTGATTTTAAAGCCATCCATTCTGGTGAAATAGAAAGTAGACTCGCGTTTGTCGCAGATGAGCAGAACATTACCTACGAAGAAGAAGCTTTGGCATTTATCGCTCAAGTTTCAGAAGGTGGTATGCGAGATGCATTAAGTATCATGGACCAAGCAATCGCTTTTGGAGATGGGCACTTATCACTCGAACATGCTTTGAATGTAACAGGTAGTGTAGATAAAGCGGCTTTAAATGCTTTGTTTAAAGACATGGTGGCTAAAGATATTAAACAAGCTTTTACTAGATATCATGAATTTATAGCTGCTGGTAAAGAAGTGAATAGACTTGTAAATGATATGATTTATTTCATAAGAGATTCAATTGTCGCTAAGACTACTGAACAAGTTGAAGACGACCACGCACTGAATCAAGTAGACTTAAATACAATGTACAAAATGATTGATTGTATTAACGACACATTAGTTTCAATGAGATTTGCAATTAACCAAAATGTTCATATAGAAATACTAATCGTTAAGTTAACAGAATTAATTGATCAGAATAATAGTGGACAAACAGCATCTGTCAGTTCAAACCAAAACGCTGGCTCTGGCGAGGTGATGGATAAAATTCAACAACTTGAAGCGACGATTCAGCAGCTAGCTCAAAACGGTGTCAGTCAAAAGGCTAAACCAGTTGAAAATAAACAAAATATCTCTCGTAAACAATCTAAGCATGTCTTCTCTATTCGACAAATCGAACGTGTACTTGACCATGCTAACCGTGATGACTTGAATTTACTTAAGGAAAAATGGCAAGCAGTAATTGAATCGGTTAAAGAGAAAGAACAAAGAGCGCTAGTCAGTCTGCTCTTAAACTCGGAACCCGTTGCAGCAAGTGAAGATCATGTGCTCGTGAAATTTGATGAAGATATTCATTGTGAAATCGTGAATAAGAATGATGAAAAAAGAAATCATATCGAAGCGATTGTATGCGAGATCGTTAACAAGAATGTAAAAGTTGTTGGCGTACCAAATTCACAATGGTTACAAGTTCGTCAACAGTATATTCAATCTAAAAAAGCGAATACGGCTCAAGGTGAAGTTGAGCAAGAAGAAAAGCCGGAAGAAGCGGATGTTGTAAAGAAAGCTCAAGAGTTGTTTGGTGAAGATACTGTACATGTTACGGATGAGTAATACATGACATCGCCTCTAAAGGCATGTATAATAAATATGACAAAAATTAATAACCTTAAATGTATAAATTAGAAATTAGGAGGACGAAATTATGCGCGGTGGCGGAAATATGCAACAAATGATGAAACAAATGCAAAAAATGCAAAAGAAAATGGCTGAGGAACAAGAAAAGCTAAAAGAAGAAAGAATTGAAGGAACAGCTGGTGGCGGAATGGTTACAGTTGTTGTTTCTGGTCATAAAGAAGTATTAGACGTTATCATTAAAGAAGATGTAGTAGACCCTGAAGATATTGAAATGCTACAAGATTTAGTATTAGCAGCAACAAATGACGCTTTATCTAAAGCAGATGATGTAACAGCAGATCGTTTAGGTAAACATACAAAAGGTCTAAACATTCCTGGAATGATGTAATGATGTTCTACCCAGAACCAATATCTAAACTCATCGATAGCTTTATGAAATTGCCGGGAATAGGTCCGAAGACTGCACAACGTTTAGCTTTCCACGTATTAGATATGAAGGAAGACGACGTTGTACTTTTTGCCAAATCTCTTGTAGATGTTAAGAGAGAACTGACTTATTGTGAAACTTGCGGACACATTACGGATGTTTCGCCTTGTCATATATGCCAAGATAAACAAAGAGACCGTTCAGTTGTGTGTGTTGTTCAAGATTCTAAAGATGTCATAGCTATGGAAAAAATGCGTGAATATAAAGGGTTATACCATGTATTACATGGTGCGATATCTCCAATGGAAGGTATTGGACCTGAAGATATTAATATTCCTTCATTATTAGAACGATTGAAGAATGATGAAATCGAAGAAATTATATTAGCGACTAATCCTAATATAGAAGGTGAATCAACAGCAATGTATATATCTAGACTCGTTAAACCGATTGGTATTAAGACAACTAGACTAGCACATGGTCTACCAGTAGGTGGAGATTTAGAATACGCTGATGAAGTAACACTTTCGAAAGCTATAACTGGAAGAACAGAAATTTAATAATTATAATTGAGGCTGGGACAATGAAGAATGTCTCAGCCTCGCTTTCATTCAACTAATAATATAGAAAGAAGTGTAACTATGATAAAAGACACAGCATTAATATTAGAAGGTGGCGGAATGAGAAGTATGTACACAGCAGGTGTGCTAGATTTCTTCATTAAGAAAGATTTGTATTTTAAATATAATATTGGCGTTTCTGCTGGCGCATCTATGGCTGCAAGTTATATATCTCGACAATTTAGACGCAATCATCGTGTTACAACTAAATACATTAAAGATAAGCGCTATATTTCGCTATCAAATTATGTAAAAAATAAAGAGATATTTGGTATGGACTTTGTGTATCATCATATACCAACTTACTTGGAACCTTTTGACTTTGAAAAGTTTGATCAAGCAGAGGAAGAGTTTGTTGTTGTAACGACAGACTGTGACACAGGAGAAGCGGTTTATTTCAATAAGAAAGAAACAGAAGGTTCTATATTGACTGCTCTAGAGGCAACAAGTTCTTTACCAATGATGGCCAACCCAGTTCAATATAAAGGTCATACTTTATTAGATGGTGGTATCGTCAATCCTATTCCAATTGATAAAGCAATTGAAGAAGGCTATAAGAAAAATGTTTTGATTTTGACAAGACCGAAAGGCTATCGCAAAAAACAAAGTAAATTTTCAAAAGTATTCAGATTGAAAGCATATCCTAAAATAAATCACTTAATGGCAATTAGATATAAACATTATAATCAGACTTTAGAATGGATAGAAGCGGAAGAAGAGAAAGGTAATTTGTTTGTTATCAGACCTTCTGATTCATTATCTGTTGATAGAATCGAGAAAAATCCTAGAAAATTAGATGCTTTATACAAACAAGGATATAAAGATGCTGAAAAAATATACGATAAATTAAAAGAATATGTTGAGAATTAAGTATAATTGAGAGTATTGAGTGTTTTGGTGTAATTTTTATGCTTGAGTAAAGGGTATTTAGCGTGTATAGTTATATCTTGTGAGCGAGAGATAAATAAAACATCAAAACACTTTGAAAATTAATTTTAAAAAGTTGTTGACTTCGAATTAAGAAGTGTGTATAATAGTTTCTTGTGAGACAAAATGAACATTGAAAACTGAATGACAATATGTCAACGTTAATTCCAATAATTGAGTACTGAAAGTACTTCAGAGTGATTGGCTTAACCAATC
>NZ_JAJNJL010000008.1:0-130033 GCF_022386055.1 Mammaliicoccus sp. Q-M61 | reverse complement strand
TTGATTTAATACCTAAAGTGTAGTATTACTATATATAAGCACTTATATAGTGCTGGATTTTCATATATAAATAACCATTAACTTGCCCTGTCACTTTTTTGTGATGGGGTTTTTATTATGTTACAATGATTATAGGTTTGTTTCTCTTCCAAATATAAACAAATCTAATTAAGTTATCCTATGCCCTATCACAATAGTGGTAGGGTTTTATTTTTCAAAATACATTTTAGTTTTATAACAAAAAATTGTTCGATACATGTTCCGCCTTTTGTCCGATTTAATTTTAGTGTAATATGTATTTAATTAGACTAAAAAGGGGTAAAGAATATGGAAGAAAAAAATATTGAAATGAGTTTTACTAAAGAAGACGATTATATTCATGGTGAAAACTTTTCTATGTTTTATGCTAATTCGTTAGATGTACAAACTAGTATTACTGATTTTATTGTAAATTTTAAGCAAAGCACACCAAATGGCTTTCTTGATAATCAAAAAATAATTATGAATCCAAGTCTCGCTAAACAACTTAAAAATGCTCTTGAGCTAGGATTAAGAAGACATGAAGAAATACATGGAGAGGTAAAAGATATAGACACCCTTCAAGTTGAAATGAGTAATTTCTATTAAGAAGAATGATAATATTTATGTTATAAATAATCATCCTAAGTATAAGAAATATGGGGATAATTCTACAAGAACGTATACTTTAAATAAACAGACTGGTACTTTAGGCTTTCAAGAAGTGGAGGTAGATAGTATGAGTACAGATTATATAACTAGACCAGAATTCGAAGAACATAAAAAGCATATGGATACTAGATTTGATGGTATCGATCAAAAAATAAATTCTACAAAAGAAGTAATATCTAGAGATATAAAAAATGCAGTATCTGATTTAAAAATTGAAATAAATGATAAAAAAGTTACATCAAAGCGTTTTTGGATAGGTATTAGTGTACCAGCAATAATTAGTATTGTTGGTGTGGTATTACAATTTTTTACTTAAGTATAACTAAACCCACCTTAATTGGTGGGTTATTTATATGGATTGTTTTTAATATATTCTTGAGCCTTTTCTTGATTACCACCTGCAGCATTTATTGCTTCATATTGTTCAACTATTTTGTAATCAAAGTCTTTACCTAAACCATTTGCAATGTTTGTACGTGCAGTTTGTATAGTGCCATCATATTCTTTTTGTTCTCTACTTCCCTCAGGTAATGCATCTCTATTTAGTGTCATAAGTCTGAATGCATAATTTTTATCAGATAAGTGAGGTAAGTATTCGGGCTTTTCTTCTGACACTTCGTTGTTATCCTCTGCTATTTGTTCACTATTCATACTAGTATCGTTTTCGACAGTTTGATGTTGTTCATTAACACTGGTTGATACTTCATCCTTTTTTGTTATTGTGTTCTCATACACCATAAACGCAGCAAAAGATAATCCTATCATCAAAATAGCTATAACTAATAAAGACATTATAACTTTTAAAATGTTCATTCTACCATTCCCTTCATTTGTTTGAACTTCCATTATTATAATTTTACTCTATCTCCACAATACAATCCATATTTAATAACACTTTCTCACCATTCTCTAGTACCTCTAACTTGCTATGCTCACTATCAAACTTATTAATTTCACACTCATTAAACACCTCATATAGAATTAATAGTCACACTATAAGAACAAGTATTATTTTGATAGAATTTGATTCCTAATAGCAGCCTCATTTTTAACAAATCCCCAAGTCTCCGACATATTTTTTAAAATCTCATATTTAGCAAGCTCTTTTAATTCTAAGTGTGATGGTACTTATCAACAAACCCTATCTTACTTGTCCAAGTGACAATTGTGAATAAGTTTAGCTTCCGACAGTTGTTCCGACAGTTTAGGTATAAATAGGGGGTAAATAGGGATAAAATAAACATTTTGTTCGTATAAAAACGAACGCTTAAAAATCAATATAAAGACCGTTGTTATAAGGTTTTTAACGTATTCATGATAAAGTCAATACAGAACATTTGTACTTGTGCACAAGTTAACCACATTTTGTGGATAACATTAGTATAAGTTTTTAAATATTTGTGGATAAAATAGTTGATTCAGATCGATATTTTACATTTTACTTGTGGATAACTAGGATAACTTTGTGGATTACTTGAAAAATAAGACTTTTTGATGTGTATAAAGATGTGTTTAATTATTTCAGAAAAAAACGACTGAGGTGTAAAATTTACCTCAGTCGTTTTTCGTTAATTTAACTTACTTTCAAGTTCTTCCCATTTTTCCATGTTTTCTTCGAGCAAACGTTCTGCTTCAACTCTTAAGTTATTAATTTCATTACTTTTTTCAATATCATTAAATATCTCTGGTAACGTCAGTTGATGTTCATAGTCAGAGATTTGTTCTTCATATGTGGAAATATTATTTTCAATTTCTTCTAACTGTCTTTCGAGTTTACGCTTTTCTTTTTTTAGTTGCTTTTGATTTGCGTAATATTGATCGTCTTTAGGCGTTTCAGTAGATTGGATGTCTTCTTGTTCATAACGACTAATAGCCTCACGTTGTTCTAGCTTTTCTAAATAATATTGGTAATCGCCTCTAAATAATTCATTTCCATTTTGTGTGATGTGGAAAATATTATTTGCTAGTTCGTTAATAAAGTAACGGTCATGTGATACAAAGAGTAATGTACCTTCAAAATTTTGCAAAGCTTGTTCCAACATTTCTTTAGAATCGATATCTAAGTGGTTGGTAGGTTCATCTAGAATGAGGACATTGTTTTTTTCTAACATGAGTAAAGCGAGTTGAAGTCTAGCTTTTTCTCCACCAGATAAATCATTGATGACTTTTTTTACTTCTTCTTGAGTAAATAAAAATCTACCTAAAATCGTTCTTATATCTTTCTCAGGCATATGTGCATACTGATTCCAAACATAGTCTAAGATTGTCATATTAGAAGTGAATTCTGCTTGTTTTTGGTCGTAATAACCAATTTGAATATTAGAACCATAAACAATATTCCCACCTAAAGCAGGTATTTTTTGAGCAATTGTTTTAATCAACGTAGATTTACCAATACCATTTGGACCAATTATCGCAATACGATCATGTCGCTTCACTTCTAAGTTGATAGGTGGTGTAATACTTTTAGAATAACCGATATCTAAATTTTGAACTTTAAGGACATCTTCACCAGTAGCTCTAGTTATTTCAAAATTTATTTGTGCACTTTTAGCATCAAGTCTCGGCTTTTCGATTCTTTCCATTCTTTCTAGTACTTTACGACGACTTTTTGCCATGCCGCTTGTTGAAGCACGTGTAATATTTTTTTCGACAAATGTTTCTAACTTTTTAATTTCACTTTGTTGTCTTTCATATTCAGCCATGACTTTTTCGTAATGTGCATCTCGTTCTTTTAAGAACCTACTATAATTACCGACATACTTTTTAACAGAACCTAAAGCGACATCATATACTTGATTGACTATTTTATCTAAGAAGTATCTGTCATGACTGATAATAACAATTGCACCTTTAAAGTGTGTTAAATAATTCTCTAGCCATTCAGTCGTTTCCATATCTAAATGGTTGGTAGGTTCATCGAGTAACAGTAAATCAGGTTCACTTAATAACATTTGAGCCATAGATAATCTTGTTTTTTGGCCACCGCTAAATGATTGAATTTGTCTATCAAAGTCAGATTCTTTAAAGTCTAAACCTGTTAATACGGTCTTAATTTTGCTTTCGTAATTATAGCCATCCATTAATTCATATTGATTAGATAACGCTTCGTATTGTGACAATTTTTCTTTATATATGTCTTGGTCATATTCATCAGCATGAATACTTAACCAATCTGTTAAAGTTTTCATTTTATCTTCAATATTGATGACGTCTTTAAATGGTTTTTTCATTTCATTCATAACAGTGTCATTAGAATCTAATGTCATTTGTTGAGTAAGGTATCCCATCGTAACTTGTTTACCTTTAGAAATATTTCCTTCATCATACGACTCAACACCAGCGATGATTTTCATTAATGTTGTTTTTCCCGCGCCATTTCTACCAACAATAGCGATTCTTTCACCGGTTTTTACTTCGAAATCTACATCAGAGAATATAACTTCTCCATCATAAGATTTCTCTAATTTATTTATTTGTAAAAGTATCATGTTTACACCTCTCTATTAGTTATTATTTTACATGAAAACGAGTGATAATTGTATGTAAATCACATACAATATTTATATAGTTATTTTACGTGAAGTTTGTTATAATTAAGCCATTAGATGTGAACGCAATCACATTATTTTATATTGGAAAAGGTGAGGATTTTGGCAAAGAATGATGTGAAGATCCCTAAAGCAACTTTGAAACGTTTGCCTCTTTATTATAGATTTGTTAGCACATTGCATAATTCTGGCGTAGATCGTGTTTCATCGAAAGAATTAAGTGAAGGACTTAAAATTGATTCAGCTACTATTCGTCGAGATTTTTCGTATTTTGGTGAATTAGGTAAAAAGGGTTATGGTTACAATATTAGTTATTTACTTAAATTTTTTAGAACAACGCTTGAACAAGATGATATGACTAAAGTCGCAATCGTTGGTGTTGGTAATTTAGGTACTGCACTTGTGAATTATAACTTTACTGTTAATGATAGAATGCAAATTGTAGCTGCTTTTGATCAATCAGAAGATATCATTGGTAGTATGGTTGGTAAATTAACTGTGGATAGTATGGATGATTTTGAAAAGGTAGTTGAAGAAGTAGGTATACAAGTTGTAATATTAACAGTACCACAACAAGCAGCTCAAAAAGTTGCGGATCGTATAACATCTTCGGGTATTACTGGTATTTTGAATTTTACACCTCAAAGAATTAATGTACCTGAGAAAGTGCAGGTTCATCATATAGATTTAGGAATTGAATTACAATCTTTAATCTTCTTTATGAAGAATCAATAGGAGGGTATCAAATGGAAGCTTTAATGTTTATTAACACACTTGGTATTTCAGGACCAGTCAGTTTATTATTTATAGGGGTAGTTGCATTAATTATATTTGGACCAAAGAAATTACCACAATTCGGTAGAGCAATGGGTTCAACTTTGAAAGAATTTAAAGATGCGACTGATGGCATGACAAACTTTGATGAGAAGAAAAGCACTCCAGAAGATGGCAAAGATAAAGAAGTTAAATAGAATTTTATTTAACAGATGTTCCCAAGAATGTGGCGGGTTTCCTGCCACATCTTTTTTAGATTGGAGGTAAGACCGTGGATAAAGACAATTTAACATTTGTCGAACACTTAGAAGAACTTCGTGGACGTATTATGATTATTGCATATTTCCTTGTTGGTGGTCTCATCGTTGGCTTTTTCGTAGCTAAACCCGTTATTTTTTATATAACAAATGATGATTTTACACAAACATTAGAACTCAATGCATTTAGAATAACGGATCCATTAACGATATACATAACAATGATAATTGTGATTGCATTTATCATTGTATCGCCTGTCATTTTATATGAATTATGGGCATTTATATCTCCAGGTTTACATCCGAAAGAACAAAAAGTGACATTAAGTTATATACCATTTAGTTTAATTTTATTTGTAGGTGGTTTATTATTCTCATACTTTGTGATTTTTCCGTATTTAATTTCGTTTACAATGGGATTAGCTGATGATATGGGGATTAAGCAAACAATCGGGATTAAAGAGTACTTTAGTGAAATGTTTAAATTTACCATACCATTCGGATTTGTCTTTCAATTACCTATTTTATTACTATTTTTAACACGATTAGGTATCGTTACACCAATGTTTTTAAAGAAAAATAGAAAATATGCGTATTTTATTTTACTTGTTGTGGCTGCGTTAATCGCACCACCTGACTTTATGACACATATGTTGTTTACATTACCAATGATTTTACTTTATGAAATCAGCATTGTTATTTCAAAAATAGGCTATAAAAAATATTTAAAAGCCGAACAAAAATTAATGGAAGAAGAACTTGGGATGGATGAAGATGATAAGGAGCAGCTGTAGCTTATTGCTATGGCTGTTTTTTTATTGAATTGTCTGATATTTGTAATCAAATGTTAACTTGAATATGTGTTGTATATGATATATTATTATTCCTATCATTGTAATAGGAATAAGGAGTTGTTTATATGGTTTGGATGATTATAAGTGGACTTATAGTCGGAATATTACTTGGCTTTGTTATGCAAAGAACACGTTTTTGTTTAACAGGCGGGTTTAGAGATATGTATGTACAGAAAAATAATAAAATGTTTTATGCTTTATTAATTGCAATCTCTATTCAAAGTATTGGATTATTTACACTAGTAGGATTAGGTGTATTTAAGCTAGAAGCAGAAACATTTCCATTAGTAGGTACGATATTTGGATCTTTTGTATTTGGTATCGGAATTATCTTAGCTGGTGGATGTGCGACTGGGACTTGGTATAGAGCAGGCGAGGGATTAATTGGAAGCTGGATAGCCTTAGTATTATATGGTGTAACAGCAGCAATTATGAAATCTGGACCATTAAACCCTGTTCAAGAAAAAATTAATTCATATAGTGTTGTTAACTCAAATATGGCAGAAACACTTAATGTACCTGTATGGGTATTGATTGCTATTTTAGTGATTGTTACAGTTTATTTTGTTACAAAAACACTAAAAAAACCAAAAGTAGCAATTCCTCAATTAAAACAAAAATATACAGGTATTCGTCATATCTTATTTGAAAAAAGATATCACCCGTTTGCAGCTGCAATTGCAGTAGGAATAATAGCATTAATTGCTTGGCCAATGAGTGCTTCAACAGGAAGAATTGCTGGCCTTGGTATTACAACACCTTCAGCAAATATCGTACAATACTTAGTTACAGGTGATGCTTCATTAATAAACTGGGGCGTATTTTTAGTACTTGGTATATTTATCGGTTCATATATTGCAGCAAAAGGTTCAAGAGAATTCAAATGGAGAATGCCAGATACTAAAACAATAAGAAACAGTGTTATCGGTGGTGCTTGCATGGGTGTTGGTGCATCATTAGCAGGTGGCTGTTCAATCGGTAATGGTTTAGTTTCAACAGCAGCTATGAGTTGGCAAGGTTGGGTTGCTTTACCATCAATGATTTTTGGTGCATGGTTTATGAGTTATTTCATCTTTGTTAAACCTAGAAAAGCAAGACAAACAAAAGCACAAGTTAGCACACAAAGTATTTAATAAAAGGAGTCAATATATATGGTACATGAATTAGGTACAGTAGGAATGGTATGTCCGTTCCCATTAATAGAAGCACAAAATAAAATGGATGAATTACAAGTAGGCGAACAATTGAAAATTGATTTTGATTGCACGCAAGCGACAGAAGCACTTCCAAATTGGGCAGCAGAAAATGGCTATCCAGTTACGAATTATGAACAACTTGGAGATGCTTCATGGACAATAACAGTTGAAAAACAATAAATTATATTTAACCTAGAAACAAAGACATTTGGCTTTGTTTCTAGGTTTTTTTGTTTAAAACTGTATTTTATTTATAAAGTATTGGAAACGGTTTTATGATAAAATAAATCACTGAGAGGTGTATACATGAAGACGATTAAAGATATTGCTAATATGGCAGGTGTTTCTAAAAGTACAGTTTCTAGATATTTAAATGGCGGCTCCATTAGTAAAAGTACAAAAGAAAAAATACATAAAGTAGTAGAAGAAACAGGATATAAACCGAATCAATTTGCTCAAAGTTTAAAGGCTAAGAGAACAGGTCTGATCGGTGCAATTGTACCTAGGCTAGATTCTTATGCAACAACTGAAACGTTAAAAGGTATTGAAACAACTTTACTTAAACAAAATGTTCAAACAATGATTGTGAATACAGATTTATCAAAAGATAGAGAAATTGATTCTATTTATATGTTAGCTAAGCGTAAAGTGGACGGCATTATTTTGATGGCAACGAACATTTCTGAAGAACATATGAAAGCAATTGAGTCAGTTGAATGCCCGATTGTTATTGTTGGTCAATCTCATGAATCACTTTTATCGATTGTTCACGATGATTTCCAAGCAGGTAATCAAGTTGCAGAATGGTTATTGAAACATCAAAAGCACAATATTACATATATCGGTGTTTCTGAACATGACATTGCAGTCGGTAAAACTAGAAAAGAAGGTCTGTTTATTCCACTAAAGGAACAAGGCATCGAACCAACATTTATTGAAAGTAGTTTCAGTATTAAAGATGCACAAATATTAGGTAATGATATTAAGTTAAGAGAAGACGAAGTAATTGTCGCAGCTACGGATAATATAGCTTTAGGTATATACCATACACTTTTAAAAAGAGAAGTTGATATGCCAACGATTATTGGATTTGGCGGAAATAAGATGACAGAAATTGTGGCACCACATATTGGGACTGTAAAGTTTAATTATTATTTAGCTGGTGAGACAGCAGTTCATGTATTAAATAAAAGTATTAATCACGAAACGGTAGAAAAATTAAATATTATTGAAACACAATTTGAATGGTTAAAAAATTAAGCCTTCCAAGTATGCTAAAATATATATTATGGAACCGGTCTAAATCGGATGTAAGGAGAATGATAATGGTAAAATGGACACGAGAAGAAAGATATAAAAAATTATCAGACATATCTGATGAAGAATATAATGAATTAATAGATAAAGTGAATGCGTCAAAATGGCGTCAAACTTTTCATATTCAACCAAAAACAGGATTGTTAAATGATCCAAATGGTTTGGTTTATCATAATGGCGTTTATCATATATTTCATCAATGGTTTCCGCTTGGCGCAGTACATGGTTTGAAGTATTGGTATCATTATACAAGTAAAGATTTATTAGAATATAAAGATGAGGGAATCGCTTTAGCGCCTGATACAGAGTATGATAGTCACGGTGTATATTCGGGTAGTGCCTTTGATTATGATGGTAAGTTATATTTAATGTATACGGGAAATGTGCGTAATGAAAATTGGGATCGTAAATCTGTCCAAATGATTGCTGAACAATTGGAAGATGGTACTTTTAAAAAGTTTGATCAACCAGCTATTCCAAACAAACCAGAAGGATATACTGAACATTTTAGAGACCCTAAAGTATGGTTTGAGAACGGAAAGTACTACGCAATATTTGGGATTCAAAGAGAGAATGAAACAGGTACGGCTGTTATATATGAATCTGAAAATATTCAAGATTGGAACTTTAAAGGGGAGATTGAAACACAACTGCAAAACTTCGGTTATATGTGGGAATGTCCAGATTTATTTAAGTTAAATGATAAAGATGTATTTATCTTTTCACCTCAAGGTATTGAAGCGGAAAATAACCAATTCGAGAACATCTATCAATCTGGTTATTTAATTGGTGATTTTGATATAGATACGTTGAAGTTTGACCACCAAGACTTTGTTGAATTAGACCAAGGATTTGACTTTTATGCACCACAAACATTTTTAGATGAACATGGTGATAGAATTTTAATTGGTTGGATGGGACTTCCTGAAATAGATTATGCTACAGATGAAGAAGGTTGGGCACATTGTTTAACGATTCCAAGAGTATTAACAATTGAAGAAGGCAAACTGAAACAAAGACCTTTAAAAGCACTAGAAAAATTAAGAACAAATAAAGAAACTGCTGAAGGTTATGCTAATAAGCATTCAGTTAAACTTCACCCATATGAAGGTAAACAATTTGAATTAATGATTGAGATTTTAGAGAATGAAGCTAGCGAAATATACTTTGATTTAAGAGTTTCTAAAAAATGTTCAACACAAATTATTTATAATACACGTTCTAAACAACTTACTTTAGATCGATTTGAAAGTGGTATTGTGAGTGAAGCGGTTGAGAAGACAACTCGTACAACAACGTTAGATAACGACTTAAAAGAACTGAGAATTTATAGCGATACATCTAGTTTAGAAATTTTCGTTAACGATGGTGAAAAAGTATTAACAACGAGAATATTCCCTGATGAAGATGCTGTTAATTTCAGAACTTCTACAGAGTCTGGCCAAGTTTACTTGAAGTTTACGAAATATGACTTACAACTAAATAATTAAATGAATCAAAAACACTTGTTGTTCTGATACAGCAAGTGTTTATTTTAATATCAGTAAATTGTAAGAAATATGAATAAGTTATTACAAAATATTAATTCTGTGTAACATATGGCGTTCAAGCATAGAAAACAAAGAAACATTCCTTTATACTTTAACTATTAATTAATGTAGAGGAGGGGAAGAATTTTTATGAAGATATTTAAAAATGCTATGATTTCAACATTACTATTATCTTCTATGGCATTTGGAGTAGCACACGGGAATAATACAGATGCAATAGAAAGCAATGAATCTAGTACAAAAGATACTTCTCCGAACACAACTCAAGAACAATCGAATCAAAATATAGAAGCACAGCAATCCAAAGAAACTGATTCAAATAGCGAACAAAATAGTAAAACTGAGGAAACAACTACTGAACCGAAGTCAGAAGAAGATTCAAGCACTGAGGAACAGTCATCAGAAGAACCTACTAGAGATAAAAAGTCTGAACAAAAATCAGATGAAAAGCCAAGTAAAGAAGAACCAACAACAGAAGAACCAAGTACAGAGCCGAAATCAGATCAGAAACCAAGTACAGAAGAACCGAAGACTGATGAAAAGCCTAGTACAGAGGAGCCATCAACAGAAGAACCGAGCACTGAAGAGCCAAAAACAGATGATAAACCAACAACAGAAGAGCCAAGTACTGAAGAGCCAAAGACTGATGATAAACCAACTTCAGAGGAACCAACAACTGAAGAGCCAAGTACTGAACCAAAGTCTGGTGAAAAACCGAGCACTGAAGAACCTTCAAGTAATGATAACAATCATCAAGTACCACCACCGAACCAATCCAATAGTGGAAAACCATCTTCTGAAGAACCTAAAACTAATGAACCAAATTCAAATACCAATAACGAACAAAATGTAAATCAATACAAACAAACAATGCCAGCATATCCAAATACAAATGAAGTAGGGGATGGATATTACAATCCGCAATACACTGATGAAAAGGCGCCTAAATTTATACCTGGCCATTCAGAAGCGTATTATAGTAAATTGGATGAAGATGTACTAGCGCTCGTAACAAGTAAAGTTGGTAGTAGACCTGATTTAGCACAGCCAAAATTTAAAAAGACTAATAAAACGACGGAAACAACTTCTGTAGATGATGATGATACTAAAACAGAAACAACTCAAACAACGACAGAAAGTTTTGAAACAGCTTCTGACGACAAAGGTATTTCTAAACCATTCATCATTGGTATTTCAATCGCAATTGTACTAGCATTAGGAGCCATCATATTATTCATAATGCGAAGATTTTCAAAATCATAAATATAATAAAAGTATAAGTGAGTCTGGGACAGAAATGTTCTAGACTCTTTTTCATATTTTTAGAAATAGGGAGGCTGAACATTGCAAGTGAGGCGTGACAAGCAATGTTGGAGGTCTGAATATTGCAAGTGGAGCGTGACAAGCAATGTTGGAGGTCTGAATATTGCAAGTGGGGCGTGACAAGCAATGTTGAGAGGCTGAATATTGCAAGTGAGTTGTGACAAGCAATGTTGGAGGTCCTTGTATTTATCAAGACAGGCGAAACAAGATAAATATGGACTTTGTATTTATCAAGACTAGTGAAACAAGATAAATATGGCCTTTGTATTTATCAAGACTGCCCAAACAAGATAAATAGCCGCTTTCTATTTATCAAGACTGGTAAAACAAGATAAATAGGGGCATTGTATTTATCAAGACTGCCCAAACAAGATAAATAGCCACTTTGTATTTATCAAGACTGGTAAAACAAGATAAATAGGGGCATTGTATTTATCAAGACTACCCAAACAAGATAAATAGGAGCGTTGTATTTATCAAGACACATCAAACAAGCAACATAGAACTCCTGTATGTTGCAAGACATACCAAACAAGCAACATAGAACTCCTGTATGTTGCAAGACACACAAAACTAGCAACATAGAGATTCCGTATGTTGCAAGACATACCAAACTAGCAACATAGACAAGACACACCAAACAAGCAACATAGAAGCTCTGTATTTTGCAAGACACACCAAACAAGCAATATAGAAACTCCCACTAATATTGATTTTTCCAAATAAAAGAGACTGGCACATAATGTAATGTCTCAGTCTCTTCTAGTATCTTGGAAGTAGACTTCTGTCCAGCTCCCACCTTTTTATTAAAATTCACTTTGATCAATATTCTGTGTTGCTTTGTATAATGTTTCTATAATGGATTTTACAGTACCTTCTTCAAATGGAGATTGTAACTGAACAGATGCCATAATATCAATAAATGATTGTGAACCGCCGATTTGACATATTTTTAAGTAATCAGACCATGCTTGATCTGGATCAGCTTCTTGTTTAATGAAAAATTGCATTGCACAAATTGTCGCTAATGTATAATCAATATAATAAAATGGTGATGCAAAAATATGACCTTGTCTATGCCAGAATGCACCATTTTCAAGATGTTGAATATTGTCATAGTCTACACTTGGGAAGTATTTATTTTCTAAATCTGACCAAGCTTTTCTTCGTTCTTCTGAAGAAATGTCTGGGTTCTCATAAACAAAGTGTTGGAATTCATCCACTGCTACACCATATGGTAAGAATTTAATATTGTCTTCTAAGTGTGCTAATTTAAATTTATCCGTATCTTGTTTGAAAAATAATGACATCCATGGATAAGTTAAATATTCCATACTCATTGAATGAATTTCACATGCCTCTGATGTAGGGAAGTAATATTCTGGAACAGAATACTTCAAGCTTTCATATACTTGGAAAGCATGTCCAGCTTCATGTGTCATAACTTCAATATCACCTTGTGTGCCATTAAAGTTTGCGAAAATGAATGGTGATTTAAAATCATTTATGATTGTACAATATCCACCACTTTCTTTTCCTTTTTTAGCTTCTAAATCAAATAATTGTTTATCAATCATAAAATCTATAAAATGACCAGTTTCTTTAGAACGTTCATGGTACATTTTTTTAGCATTTTTCACGATTTCCTCTGTTGATATTTGTGGTTTAGGCGATCCCGTTTTAAAAGTGAAATTATTATCGTAAGCTTTTAAACTGTCAACGCCAATACGTTTTGCATGCTGTGATTTGATGTCTTCAGTAATAGGTACGACATGTTCTTTAACTTGCTCTCTAAAAATTTTTACATCATTTGCGTCGTATCCAATTCTTTGCATTCTATCATAGCCAAGTTGAACAAAGTTCTCGTATCCTAATTTTAAAGCTATTTCATGTCTTGTTTTTACAAGATCATCATATATACGATCTAAATCCTCTAGATGATCTGCAAAAAACTGTTCTCTTGCTTTAAAAGCATCTTTTCTAATTTCTCTATCTTCATTGATTAAGTACTTACTGAATTGTGATAAGTTCAAATGTTCGCCGTTATATTCAATATCTGCTGAAGCAATTAATTTATCATATTCGCTTACTAATTTATTTTCTTTAACAAGTAAGTCATTAATAGAAGGATTATATGTATTGAGAGCAACTTCTGCTAAAGAAAATAGTTGTTGTCCAAAATGCTCAATTAAATCATTTTTAAATTTAGATTTTAATAAAGATTGATAGAATAAGTGGTCTAAATGTTGTATTTTAGGCATTGTTTCATCAAAGAAATCTCTTTCTTTATTATAATATTCATCATTTGTATCGATAGATGCTCTTATGTAAGCTAGGTTATAATGCGTATCTGTATGGTTTCTAATCTTATTAATTTCATTAATCGCCTCAATTGCTTGATCGACCGTTTCTGCATTATCGAATTCATTTAATAATGATTTGGTTTGTTTTTCTTTTTCTTCAATATTGATTTGTTCATATTGATAATCTTTAAAAGTTAACGTCATGTTAAAACCTCCCTTAATAAATTTATTATAACATTTCTTTGTTATAATTTTATTGAAAATTGCGAAAATAAAGGTAAAAGCATATAATATGAAATGAAAAGAGGTGTATATAAATGACTAAAAATAATGAACAATTATCTTTAGAAGTAGCAGCATTAACGAGGAAGACAAAAGAACTTGGAATTCCTATCATGATTGTATTTGAAGGTGTTCCCGCATCAGGTAAGACGAGACTATCAAATGAACTTCTTTTAACACTTGATGCTAAATACACACACTTTGTACCGATGAAATCACCTTCAGAAGACGATCTAAGATATCAATTTTTACAGAAGTATTGGAACAGTTTACCTTCAAAAGGTGATATCAATATTTATTTTAGAAGTTGGTATGCATATTATATAGAATATCAAGCAAACAAAATAAAGCATTCTATATACAATAAATATCATGCTTTACGCAGACAAATCAAAGACTTTGAAGCTATGGTCCAAGATGATGGCTACGAAATTATTAAGTTTTATATTGAGATTAGCGATAAAAAGAGAAAAGAACATTTAAAAGAAATGAAAGAAAATCCATTAACAAGTTGGAAAGCACAAGAATATGAAAGTGCCATTAATGATGATGTATATCATAAAGAAATGCATAAAATACTTAAAGCATCACCTGATGAATGGGAAATCATTGATTATACTGAAAGAGAAGAAGCTATCAATTTGATGTATAAACATATCATCGATCGATTGAACAACGCGATTAGACTACATAAAAAGAAAGACAAAGTAATTGATGGCGATTTTACGGAAGAGTTTAAAACAGACCTATTTGATCAATCTATAGATAAAGTAAGTAAAAAGACATATAAATCACTTATTGGTGACTTACAAGATAGACTGAAAGAATTGCAATTTGCATTATACGAAAGAAAAATTCCGTTAATATTAGTGTACGAAGGTATGGATGCAGCCGGTAAAGGTGGCAATATTAAAAGAGTTAGAGAAAAATTAGATCCAACCGGTTATGAAGTAAATGCAATAAGTGCCCCAACAGACGTTGAGTTGAATCATCATTACTTATGGAGATTTGCTAAAGATATGCCTAGAAGCGGACATATTGAAATATTCGATAGAAGCTGGTATGGAAGAGTATTGGTAGAAAGAGTAGAAGGATTTGCTACTAAAAAAGAATGGAAACGTGCCTATGAAGAAATCAATCAATTTGAGAAAATGTGGACAGACGAAGGTGCAATTATTCTAAAATTCTTCTTAACTTTAGATAAAGATGAACAATTAAGAAGATTTAAAGAAAGAGAAGAAACACCAGAAAAACAATGGAAAATTACAGACGAAGATTGGCGAAATAGAGAAAAATGGGATCAATATATCGAAGCAAGTCATGATATGATTAAATTAACAAACACAGATCATGCACCATGGCTTGTCGTACCAGCTGACAATAAAAAATCAGCTAGAATCGAAGTTATCAAATACATTATTAAAAAATGTGAAGAAGTATTATGGGGCGTTAAACAATATTAGAATATGTTAGGGACAGAATTCCGAGAAATGTCCGTAAGAGAGGTCGTTAGGGACAGAATTCTGAGAAATGTCCGTAAGAAGTGTCGTTAGGGACATAATTCCGAGAAATGTCCGTAAGAGGTGTTGTTAGGGACAGAATTTGGAGAAATGTCTCTATATGAGCGCGCATCTAATTACCAGAATTCAGAATAATGGAAGTTACAGCGTTCTAACAACCACAATTCGGAATAATGGAAGTTACAGTGTTCTAATTACCACAATTCAGAATAATGGAAGTTACAACGTTCTAATTACCAGAATTCAGAATAATGGAAGTTAGCCGCCCTCCAAATACAAAAAAATAAGCATATCACTTAAGACTGAGTTCATCAGTTCGGTGATATGCTTATTTATTTACACTTAGCTATACATGCTTAAGATTGTATGATAAATCAGTTGTGAAATTTGAGATTGTTTCTCTAATTGTTCGTTTACTTGATCTTTAAATACAATTTGTCCTAAAACAACTATTCCGTTCATTCCCATATGTGCAACCATTGGTACGATGATACGTTTCGTTAATACATAAAGGCCGCTAAATACAGTTCCCATTACAACATATATTAATGTATGTTCTGGATCTGAATGTGCTAATGAGAAAATAAAAGAACTGACTAATACTGCTACGATAAAGCTTAACCACTTAGGTGCTTTAATCATATTGTATATTTCTCCGAAAATTAATTTACGGAATATTAATTCTTCTAATATTGGACCTGCTAATACGATATAAACGATTAATATATGTGATTGTTGTGCAATCTTCATGAGATTTTGAGTATTACCACTTTCTACTGGTTGATTAAATATATATGTATTAATCAAAGCGGCGATGATTTGTCCAAGCATGGCCATTATAATACCTGCAACACACCAGAAAATCACGTATACCCATGGTTCTTTCTTCTGTTGTTCTAATCGAGTTGGATTTTTAATATTTGAGTTCATATACCATAATAATAAAACAGTAATGATAGCTGTTGTTGCCATCCATGTTAAGCTGATTTCTAATCTTGTGACTTTAGATAATCCTGAATCAGCGTATAAACTATTTGGAATAATTGCGATTGTTTGTACAACACCAAATAGTAATAGGGTAGCAATATTAACAGTTAATCGATTAAATTGCATTTTCAATTCCTCCAAAAATAAACATGTAAACATTGTACCTTATTTAGCAGAAAAAGAGAAAAATTTAAGTTATATTGCTTGTAATTTTGACCAAATTTGATTATTATAAAAATGTAGTTAGCACTTAAGTATAAAGAGTGCTAACATTATTAGCGCCAAGGAGGATTTTATAAATGTTAAAACCATTGGGAGATAGAATTATTATTGAGAAAACAGAAACAGAACAAACTACAGCTAGCGGGATTGTATTGACAGATTCAGCTAAAGAATCGTCTAACGAAGGAAAAGTTGTTGCTGTTGGACCAGGTAAGCGTCTAGAAGATGGTACAAGACTTACTGTAGATGTTGCTGTAGGTGATCAAGTTGTATATCAACAATACGCAGGAACAGAAGTTAAACGTGATAAAGAAACATATATTATCCTTTCAGAAGATGACATTTTAGCAGTTATTGAATAATTTAGATAATATTTTTGAAGATATTTTATGGAGGTTTTTATAAATGGCTAAAGAACTAAAATTTTCAGAAGACGCTAGACGTTCTATGCTTGCTGGTGTTGATAAATTAGCAAATGCAGTTAAAGTAACTTTAGGACCTAAAGGACGTAACGTCGTTTTAGATAAAAAATTCACTTCACCATTAATCACAAATGATGGTGTTACAATCGCTAAAGAAATTGAATTACAAGATCCATATGAGAATATGGGTGCTAAATTAGTTGCAGAAGTTGCGAACCAAACAAATGATGTTGCAGGTGACGGTACAACTACAGCAACTGTCTTAGCTCAAGCGATGATTCAAGAAGGTTTAAAAAACGTAACAAGTGGTGCAAATCCAGTTGGTATTCGTGAAGGTATTGATAAAGCAGTTAAAGTAGCTTTAGAAGAATTACACAATATCTCACAACCAGTTGAGAAAAAAGAAGAAATTGCACAAGTTGGTTCTATTTCTGCTGCTGATGAAGAAATTGGTAAATTTATTTCAGAAGCAATGGAAAAAGTAGGTAATGACGGTGTTATTACAATTGAAGAATCTAAAGGATTCAGCACAGAATTAGAAGTTGTTGAAGGTATGCAATTTGATAGAGGATATACTTCTCCATACATGGTGACAGATTCAGACAAGATGACTGCTGAATTAGAAAATCCTTACATCTTAATTACAGATAAAAAGATTTCTTCATTCCAAGATATTTTACCTATCTTAGAAAAAATCTTACAAACAAATAGACCAATTTTAATTGTTGCTGATGATGTTGATGGAGATGCATTAACAAACTTAGTATTAAACAGATTACGTGGTACATTCACAGCAGTAGCAGTTAAAGCGCCTGGATTTGGTGACCGTCGTAAAGCTATGTTAGATGACTTAGCAATTTTAACTGGTGGTCAAGTGATTACTGATGACTTAGGTTTAGACTTAAAAGAAACAACTTTAGATATGCTTGGTGAAGCAGGTAAAGTTCAAGTTACTAAAGACGACACTACAATTGTTGAAGGACAAGGTGACTCAGTAAACATCGACGCTCGTGTTGGTCAAATTAAAGCTCAAATTGAAGAAACAACTTCAGACTTTGATCGTACGAAATTACAAGAACGCTTAGCTAAATTAGCAGGTGGCGTTGCAGTTATTAAAGTAGGTGCTGCAACTGAAACAGAATTAAAAGAACGTAAATTAAGAATTGAAGATGCTTTAAACTCTACACGCGCTGCAGTTGAAGAAGGTATTGTAGCAGGTGGTGGTACAGCATTAGTATCTATTTATAATAAAGTAGCTGAAGTTGAAGCAAAAGGCGATGTACAAACTGGTGTGAACATTGTGTTGAAAGCTCTTGAAGCACCATTACGTCAAATCGTTGAAAATGCTGGCTTAGAAGGCTCAATTATAGTTGAAAAACTTAAAAACGCTGACGAAGGTATTGGTTACAATGCAGCAACAGACGAATGGGTAAATATGTTAGACGCAGGTATTGTCGATCCAACAAAAGTTACACGTTCAGCACTACAAAATGCAGCATCTGTAGCTGCAATGTTCTTAACTACTGAAGCAGTAGTAGCAGACATTCCAGAAGAAGAACCAGCAGCACCAGATATGGGCGGCATGGGCGGAATGCCAGGTATGATGTAATTCGGTGAATATAACCGACATTACAAACTAAGAGATATGTATAATCCCCTTTCTAAATGTTATTAAACCATATGGAAAGGGGATTTTTATGTTAAAATGAATCTAATTTGTATTAAAGGAGTAGAAAATATGATTAGACCTGCTGTTAAAGAAGATGCAAAAAAATTAAGTGAGTTAATGTTTATGATTTGGCATGATATGGAGCTACCTTTAGTTGTTCAAAATGATAAAGAAACTGTTTTAAGATTACTTGAACAAGCGAGTGTTGAAAGTGAATATAGAAACCATTATAAACATAGTCAAGTATATGAAGTCGATGGAGAAGTAGCAGGCTTTCTTAATTGCTATAGTGGCAGTGACGAAAAACAACTTGAAGAAAATTGGCACAATATTGCATTTAAAGATTCATTTAAATTAGAAGGAACGCCGTTACCTGAACAAGAAGCGGATAATGGTGATTTATATATTGATTCAGTTGCGGTCTTTTCAGAATATAGAGGTAGAGGTATTGCCTCTAAACTTATAGAAGATGCTTTTGTACGAGCTAAAGAAAGAGGGTTTAAGCAAGTATCATTAAATTGTGAATTTGATAATGAAGGTGCAATGAAATTATATGAAAAACTTGGTTTTAAACCATCATATGATCGAAAACTAAGCGGACATGACTACAAATATATGATTAAACATTTATAACAAATTAAAAAAGTAACATCGGTTGAAAATATTAGCCGATGTTACTTTTATTTTTCTCAATATCAAGCAAGATTTCTTTACGCTCTATGCCACTAGAATATCCACCAATTGATCCATCAGCAGCTATCACACGGTGACAAGGTACAAGAATCGTAATAAAGTTCTTACCATTTGCATTAGCGACAGCACGAAAAGCAGTAGGTTTACCGATATTTTCAGCTAACTGCTTATAAGATATCGTCTCGCCAAACGGAATATCACATAAAGCACGCCACACTTTTTGTTGAAAAGGTGTGCCAAAGTTAAAATATATAGGTGTTGTAAAAGTAGAAAGATTACCTTCAAAATAAAGAGCTAATTCTTCCTCAAGTTTATCTAAAACATGATTACTTTCATCATTAATTTCTGAATTAAGTTGTTTACGTACAATATGTAATTCTTCTTCTAACGAAGGCTTATTCGTAAAATGTAACATTAATAAATACTCATTATTAGCAATTGCTAACATTTCACCAGCGCTCGTTTGAATTAACTTTTGATATAAAGCCATAATCATCACTCCTAAAGAGAGTTTAACATATAAAAATTTGATTGACTTTAGATTACTAAATGATAATATAATAATTAAACAGATGAGTTTAGTCGGAATTGAGGGAGGACTTTTTATGAAAAGATACATATTTTTAGCTTTGACACTTATTTTATCAGTTGTGGTAGCGGCTTGTGGAAATAATGATGACAAAGAAAAGAAGGAAATTACTATTGCTACATCACCGGGACCATATAGTGAGTTGTTTTTGAAAGGTATTAAACCTGAACTAGAGAAGAAAGGTTATACTGTTAAAGATAAAGACTTCACAGAATTACTTCAAGCTGATGTTGCTTTGCAAGAAGGTAGTGTGGATGTTAACGTTGATCAACATAAAGCGTATATGGATACGTTTAATAAAGAAAGAGATGCTGATTTAACGAATATTACTAAAATACCAACTGTGCCTGCACAAATATTCTCTAATAAAAATAAAAATCTTAAAGGTATTAAAAAGGGAGATACAATAGCTATACCACAAGATCCATCAAATGCAGCTAGAGCGTATCGTTTATTAGAAAAAGCAGGATGGATTAAATTAAATGCAGATAAAAATGATATTAAAATCACGAAGAAAAATATTTCTGATAATCCAATGAATCTTAATATTAAAACGATGGATTCTGTAAATATTCCTAGAATTTTAGACGAAGTTGATTATGCAGTTATACCAGGTTCAATTGTTTACGCTTCGAAAGTTGATCCAGCTAAAGGACTTCTAAAAGAAGATTTAGTAGAAGATTTATATTTACAAGTTGTTGTAGATAGTAAAAATAAAGATGCTAAATGGGTTAAAGATATAAAAGAGGCATATCAATCAAAAGGATTTAAGAAAGTATTAGATAAAGAAAATAAAGATGATTATTGGAAAATACCAAAGCAATCATAATATAAATATAGAGACTAGGACATTACCTTATGTTCCAGTCTCTATATTTTTTACTTCTTTTTATTAGCTTTTTTACGGTCGCCATTTCTACTTATAAATGCGGCTATTAAAAATAATATTGAAGAGAATGTAAATTGAATGCCTGAGTTGCCGCTTATTTGAATGCCTATTCCGATAATTAAGCAGATTATAGCTAACCCAACGAGAACTTTTGTAATTGTAGACATATGTTTTGCTCCTTTACTTTATTTATTATATCAATTATTTCTTTGTTATCCAAAAAGGGATGATTTTCTAAAATTAAATGATGAAATTTAGTGAACACACTTTTAATTTTCATAATTCTCGTCTAGTATAGAAGTATCATAACAATGAAAGAGGATGACTTTCTATGAACCCACTAGCATTAGAATTAAATGAACAACTGAAAAAAGAATATCCTGTTGTATTAGATATGCTTTCCGATTTAGGTAAATCTATTTATTATCCAAAGGGTATTTTATCACAATCTGGAGAAGCAAAAGGTACTAAGTATAATGCAACAATCGGTATGGCAACTACTGATGAAGGTATTATGTACACAGATGCTTTATATAATCAATTTGGTGACCAAGATCCAAGTGATATATTCCCATATGCACCGCCACAAGGTGATGAACGTTTACGTACATTATGGCAACAGAAAATTTTAAAAGACAATCCTGATTTAAGTGCTGATGATATTTCTAAACCAGTCGTAACAAACGCATTAACACATGGATTATCTTTAGCTGGAGATTTATTTGTAGATGCCCAAGATACAATTTTATTACCTGAACATAACTGGGGTAACTATAAATTAGCTTTTGGTGTAAGACATAGTGCGAACATTGAAACTTACAAAGCATTTGAAGAAGATGGTAGTTACACTTTAGAATATTTCAAACATGCTTTAGAACAATATAATAAAGAAAAAGTTATTCTCGTGTTAAACTTCCCAAATAACCCAACTGGTTATACACCAGTAGTTGAAGAAGTTAAAGAAATGGTTGAAGCTATTAAACAATTAGCTGACAAAGGTACGCAAGTGATTACATTAGTTGATGATGCTTATTATGGATTGTTCTTTGAAGATGTTTATAAACAATCTGTCTTTACAGCATTAACAGCGTTAAATCACGAAAATATTATGCCAGTTAAAGTTGATGGCGCAACTAAAGAATACTTCTCATGGGGCTTCCGTGTTGGTTTCTTAACATTTGGTAGTCAAAATGAAGTTGTTAAAGATGTATTAGTTGCTAAATTAAAAGGTTTAATTAGAAGTAACTTATCAAGTTGTTCTTTACCTAGCCAAACTGCAATAATTCATGCAATGGAAGATCCTTCTTTCCAAGATCAAGTTGATCATAACGTGAATATTCTAAAAGAAAGATATGAAGTAACGAAAGAAGTCGCATATCGTGATGAATTTAAATCATTATGGACGCCATATGCATTTAATTCAGGTTACTTTATGGCACTTAAAGTGTTAGATGTAGATCCTGAGCAATTGAGATTACATTTAATTGATAAGTATAGTATCGGTATTATTGCTTTAAATAAAACTGATATTCGTATTGCATTTAGCTGTATTGAAAAATCTGATATAGAACATGTATTTGAATCTATTGCTAAAGCAATCAATGACTTAAAATAATAAAATCAAACAGAGTGTGTATATACAATGAGTATACACACTCTGTTTTTTTTGTGTCTAAGAACATTGATTTATAAGCTTTTTAGTAAATGAGTTTGACAAATATGTATATAGTGTATATACTGTTTATACACAGTTAAAGAGAGGGAGGTTAAACATGAAGATTCTACTTCAAAATAATAGTAATCAGCCAATTTATGAACAGATTAAAGAACAAATCAAAGCACAAATATTACAAGGTAAAGTAGAACCGGGTGCTTCATTACCTTCTATGAGAGAGCTAGCAAGTGATTTAGGCGTCAGTTTAATAACAACTAAACGTGCTTATGTTGATTTAGAACAAGAGCAATTTGTCACGACGATAAGAGGGAAAGGTACTTTTGTAAAATCACAAGATCCCTCAATCATGAAAGAAAAACAATTTATTGTCATAGAGGATTTAGCAAGAGATTTAACTAAACAAGCAAAGTTAATCGGAATGGATGTTAAAGAACTCAATGAAATCGTTAATTTGATTTATGAGGAAGGTGAATAAAATGGACAATGCGATAGAAGTTAAAAATCTAAATTTTAATCATAAAAATCTTAAATTATCAGATGTTAACTTTGAAGTACGTAAAGGTTATGTAACAGGATTTATTGGTGCGAATGGTGCAGGTAAAACAACGATTATTCGTATTATTATGGGTCTACTTAAAGAACAAAGTGGAGATTTAAAAATACTTGGAGAATATTTAAGTGAGAACCCAGTTGATATTAAAAATAAAATCGGCTTTGTCTATTCTGAATTATATATGTATGAAAAATGGAATATTAAAACAATCGAGAAAGTCATCAGTAAATATTATAAACAATGGGATCACGAAATATTTCAAGGTTATATTAAAGAATTTAAATTACCTTATAAACAAAAGATTAAGCAATTTTCAACAGGTATGAAAATGAAATTGTCATTAGCAATCGCATTAAGTCACCATGCTGAACTCTACATTCTAGATGAACCAACTGCAGGACTTGATCCAGTCGTACGTAATGAAGTGCTTGAAATTTTACAAAGAGAATTAATAGATGAAGAAAAAACAATCTTTTTCTCGACACATATTATTTCAGATTTAGAGAAAATCGCTGATTATATTGTCTATTTGAAAAATGGATCCATTGTTATTAATGAAAGTGTAGAAGATTTAACAGATGGTTATCGAATTATTAAAGGAGACCAATCTATACTTGATGATGAATTAAGATCGTTATTAATCAGTGTGAAAGAAACGAAAACAGGTTTCTCAGGATTAACAAGACAAAGTTCAGTATTTGTTGAGTTATTTGGAAATGAAGTAGTCGTTGAAACGCCATCAATAGAGGATATCATGGTAAGAATTGAGAAAGATCAATTCGATAAGGAAGTGGTATAAATGAAAGCTGTTTTCTACCGAAACTTTCAATATGAGAAAGGGTATTACTTACTTTATTTAATTTGTTTCGGATTAGTATTGTTAACGAAATTTACTGTGTCTTTTCAAAGTATAGAACTCATGAATGTATTAGCGGTATATTTTGTCGCAGTCGTTTCAGTTCATAGTATTAATCATGCGATATTTTTAAATAAACAAAGCAGTCAAATCTTTTATATGAGTTTACCAATTTCTAAAGTTGATATTGTAAGAGGGCATTATTTATATAATTTATTAGTAACAGGTATTTCATTTATCATGATTATGGTCATAGCATTCGTAAAGCAAGACACAATATTTATTCAAGCTGGGTTATTTATTGTAGCAACGAACTTATTTACGTTAAGCATCGTTTATCCAACATTTGCACATTTGAATATTAATCAATTCGGTGCTTGGATATTAGTTGCTATGTATGGGATATTTACAATGTTTTACTTTGGTATATATTCGAATCGAACTCGCCAATTTGCTGAAGTTTTAGGTTGGAAAATATTTCTATACTATACACCAACAATCATATTGTTAATCGTTGCAATCATATGGTCGATTCAGTTTAGTAGAGCTATCAAACTAGCTAAACAAGATCAAATTACGGTTTATGGAGGTATAAAATGAAGGCAATCTTATATAGAAACTTAATTTTATCAAAATCATACCTATATTTAATGTTAGTTACAGCATTGTTATTACCATTAATAGTCGTATTACCTCTTAATGGCTTTATTAAAATAGGTATATTAGGCATACTCGTCGTTATGATCCATATTGTGTTCTTAGTACCAATGTATTTTCTATTTAATAAAATCAATAAAAATCATTCTGAATATACATTTTTAAGTTTACCTGTTAAGCAATCAACAGTAATTAATGCTCATTATTTAACAGGATTAATATTTATTTTATTCACACAATTACTACTTGGTTTATGTACGATTGTAGCATTTTTAATACAAGAACCAGGTATGAAAATTTCATACGATCTTTCAGGCATGTGTTTAAGTATTGCAGGGAATTTGTTGACGATTAGTTTAATCTTGCCATTTGCTGAGTATAAAAGATTGATCAAAATTCCTATTATATTTTGGATGATTATAGTCGGGGTGATTGTACCAAACTCAATACAGTTTATAGATTATGTGCTTAAATTCTTCTCAGTACAATCGCATATATTCAAGACACACGACATGTCTATATTCTTAGGCTGTTCCATCATTCTATTTATCGTGAGTTATATCATTTCAATTAATAAAGCACGAAAGCATGCAATTACAATTTAAAGGAGAGGTGAATAATCGTGAAATTAAATAATATACAAAAGTATTATGGTAAGCAACATATCCTCAAAAATATTGACTTTGATTTTGGGGATAGCCAAATTGTCGGATTGATTGGTAAAAATGGTGTAGGTAAAACAACATTAATGAAAATTATGAACCAGAATATTATGAAGTATGAAGGAAATTTTAACAAAGAAAATAGTGACAAAGTGGGTTATTTAATTGAAAATCCTAAATTATATTTGAATAAAACTGGCTATTATAATTTAAACTTCTTTAGAAAGGTATTAGGGACCAATGTAGATGATGATTATATAAATCTGTTAATCGAGTCATTTGGCATTAAGCCTTATATCGACAAAAAAGTAAAAAAATATTCAATGGGTATGAAACAGAAGCTATCTATTGCAGTTGCGCTTATGAATAAACCACAATATTTGATTTTAGATGAACCGACAAACGGGATGGATCCAGACGGTTCGATTGACGTCTTAAAAACGTTAGAAAAAGTAAGTAAAGATTTGAATATCAAAGTACTCATTTCAAGTCATAAGTTAGAAGATATTGAATTAATATGCGATAGAACGGTATTTATGAAAGATGGTGCGATCGTTGAAGATTATGATATGAAAGCTCAATCTAAAGACGTGACTAAATTTATTTTTGATCATTCAAACTATAATGAAGCACTTAATCTTCTTACGATGAATTACAAAGTAGTAACAAGTAATAAACAAGAATCGATTATTTCAGTAGAAGCGCTAGAAGATTATCAAGACGTGTTAAAAGCGTTAAGCGCTAAAAATATTTATCCTAAGTTTATTCAAAATAATAAAACGACTTTAAGAGATCAATACTTTAATATTAACAAAGGAGTTGAAGTATCATGAATATCGCCCAACATGTAAAATATGATTTAACGAGAATATTTAAAAGTCCATTAGGCTATTTAGGATTTCTTATTTCATTGTTTCCAGGAATAGCCATCATGATTTCGGTTAAAACATTAGATGGACCATTTGATGCACAAGTTGTATTGGCTATGTTCTTCGTATTTGGAGGACTCGTATTATTAATGTTCTCTATTAGAACGATAGTACGTGATATGCAGTATGGTACGATTCAGTTGTTTTTAAATTCTAAAACAAATAGAGTGAAGTATTTATATGGCAAGTTACTATCTATCATTGGCATTGTTATTATATTTACGATTTTAGGTACGCTATTTACATTATTAGCATCAACTATAATTGATGCAGGCGAATTAAGTGTATCGGACTATTTCAAAATGTTTGGTGAATTTCTACTTATCATGCTATTTTACGGAACATTATTAAATATCCTTAATTTATTAACTGGTAAATCAGCAGTTGTTTATACTACTGCCATCATATTAATATTATTTTTACCTAACATCTTTGATGCATTGATTTTTATTCCTGAAATAGGGGAAGATTTATCAAAAATGATGAATTATAATCCTTTAGACTTTTTACCTAAAATATTGAATCAAGGTTTACTCACAATGAAAGTATCACAAATTTGGATATCTGTAGCATGTATTGCTGTATTCACAGGTATCAATCATTACATGATAAGAAATAAGAATATTTAATGGTTTATCCCTCATTTCTATGTTAAATTTAAATTATTAGACATAAGAATGAGGGATATTTTTGGGTAAAAAATTTATTAAACATTATATCATTATTGGTATAATATGTATTGTTGCAAGTTTCTTTTTCCACGGTACACCAAGTTCATTAATGATTGGAGCTGGACTAGGATTTTTCCTAACAGCCGTATTAGCGAAATTTGAAAAAGAAGATAAAGTTGATGAACATCCAGATAAATTAAAAGATAAAAATGAAAAAAAGTAGCTACTACATTTTGTGGTAGTTACTTTTTATGAAATTGAGGAGGTGAATCTATGTTACGTAGTTTACTATTCAAAAAGCTTGAACAAAAAGAGCAAGATATGATTAAGCATTATCAATATTTACATCAATATCCTGAACCGTCATTTAATGAAGTGAAGACATCACAATATATAGAAGCGTTTTATGAAAATAAAGACGTCGTTATACATAAACGCATTGGTGGTAATTACGGGCTGATTGTAGAAATTGAAGGCAGTTTACCGGGAAGAACAATTGCATTACGAGCAGACTTTGATGCTTTAAATATTACTGAAGATACGGGATTACCATTTAGTTCTAAAAATAAAGGTTGGATGCATGCTTGCGGGCATGATGCACATACTGCATATTTGTTAATACTTGCGGAATGTTTGATTGAACTAAAAGCGCATTTACCAGGTAAGATTATGATTATTCATCAACATGCCGAAGAGTTAGCACCAGGTGGCGCAATTGACATGATGCAGTCAGGTTATTTAAATGGTGTGGATGAAATCTATGGTATTCATTTATTCCCTGACTATACACCTGATGTTATTTCATATAGGAAAGGTCCTACAATGGGTGGTCGATCATTATTTCACCTTAAAGTAAAAGGAAAAGGTGGACATGGATCAAGTCCACACCTTGCGAATGATGCAATTATGGCAGCAAGTACTTTCGTAACGAATGTACAAACTGTTGTATCAAGAAGGTTGAATCCATTTGATATGGGCGTCGTTACGATTAGTTCATTTAATGGTTTAGGTTCATTAAATGTAATCCAAGATAGTGTTGAATTAGCTGGTGATGTAAGATATATGGAAAGCCGTATAGGTCATCAAATCCATGATGAAATCGAACAGTTAATTAAAGGATTAGAAGATACTTTTAATATTCAATGTGAGTTTAAATATGAATTAGATTGTATTCCGCTAGTTAATCACTATAAACAAACAGACTATTTAATAGATATTTTGGCAACGAGTCAAGGTGATTATTTTGAATCCTTAAAAGAACATGAACAATTAACGAGTTCTGAAGACTTTGCGATATATCTTGAAAAAATACCAGGTACATTTTTCTTTGTCGGATGTAAACCATATGGAATTGAAAAAGCGCACTTTAACCATAGTCCGAAATTTGTGGTTAATGAAGATGCTTTATTAACGGCGAGTAAAGCATTAGGGGAAGTTGTATTAAACAGATTATCAATAGAATAGCGTTATATTTATGAGAGTTTAGGATAAAAAAATATCCTGAACTCTTTTTTTGTATTTTAAAAAATAAGCAGTAACCGTTTACAAATAATTCGAAAACGTTTACAATAACTTGTATACAAGTATACGAAGTTTGGAGGTATTTTATGAAACATCATTATCATTATCCAAGCGAATGGTTAAAGCATCGTTCAACGGGAGAGCAAGTAGCGAGTGAACTTAGGCTAGCAATTATAAGTAAGATTATAGAAGAAGGCGATAAGTTAAGTGAAAATAAAATTGCTCAACAATTTGAAGTGAGTCGATCACCAGTAAGAGATGCACTTAAACTCCTGCAACAAGATGGTCTTATATCATTAGAACGTATGGGAGCAGTTGTTATGGGGTTATCTAAAGCAAACCAAAAAGAAATATATGACATTAGGTTGATGTTAGAGTCATTTGTATTTGAAAGATTACTCGTTGAAAATAATGAAGAAGTGATTAAACAGCTGAATAAAATATTAAAAATGATGACTGTAGCTGTTGAATTTGAAGATGCAGATGAATTCACGAGATTGGATTTACTATTTCATGAATCAATGATCACTGCTATTCACCATCAATACATTGAAATGATATGGCACAATTTAACGCCAGTTATGGAATGTTTAGTTTTAATTTCAATGAGAAAAAGAATGCAAAATGAACCTGAAGATTTCAAAAGAGTGATACACAACCATAAAGTATATATTGAAGCGATTGAAAATAAAGATAGAAATAAAATGAAAGAAGCATTTCATTTAAATTTCGATGACGTTGATGAACAAATTGATGTCTTGTGGAATTCTCAAACTAATATAGATAGAAAGTAGGATTTTGTAATGAAATATATGATTGGTGTAGATATTGGTACAACGAGTACTAAAGCTGTTATTTATGATAGCGAAGGGAACTTTTTGAAAAAACATAATATAGAATATCCAATGACGACCCATGAAATCGGCGTTGCAGAAGAAAGTCCTGCAGAAATATTCGACGCTGTACTATTTACAGTAAAAAAAGTGATTAGAGAAGTTGGCGCTAAGCCAGAAGAAATCAAATTATTAAGTTTCAGTAGTGCCATGCACAGCTTGATAGCAATGGATAAAAATAATCAGCCATTAACGGAATGTATCACTTGGGCAGATAATAGAGCAAGTGAATACGCAGATAAGATAAATAATGAACATAACGGATTAGAAATATATAAAAGAACGGGTACACCCATTCATCCAATGTCTCCATTATCAAAAATTTATTGGTTAAAACATGAACATGCCGATATATTCAAGAACACTGAGAAATGGATAGATATTAAGACTTATGTATTCTATCAATTATTTGAAACATACGTTATGGACCACTCAATTGGTTCAGCGACGGGTATGATGAATTTAAATACATTAAATTGGGATAAAGATGTCTTAAACTTACTTGAAATTAATGAAACGCAATTACCAGAATTAGTGTCAACAACACATATTATGAAGCAAGTTAAAAAGAATTATGCTGATATTATGGGTATCAATGAAGATACACCGATTGTAATCGGCGCTTCAGATGGCGTATTGTCCAATTTAGGTGTTAATAGTTATCGTGAAGGAGAAGTAGCCGTAACGATTGGGACGAGCGGTGCTATTAGAACAATTATTGATAAACCAAAGACAGATGATAAAGGAAGAATCTTCTGTTACGTATTAACGGAAGATCATTATTGCATCGGTGGACCAGTGAATAACGGTGGTGTCGTTCTAAGATGGTTAAGAGATGAATTGTTAGCAAGTGAAGTTGAAACAGCTAAAAGACTCGGCGTTGATTCATATGATGTCTTAACTAAGATTGCAAGTAGAGTAAAACCTGGGGCAAATGGTTTGTTATTCCATCCATATTTAGCCGGTGAAAGGGCACCGCTTTGGAATGCAAATGCAAGAGGTAGTTACTTTGGTTTGACACTGTCTCATAAAAAAGAACATATGATACGTGCTGCGTTAGAAGGCGTTCTACTTAATTTATATACAGTATATCTTGCTTTAATAGAAGTGATGGATAAAGCGCCTGAACAAATTAAAGCAACAGGTGGATTTGCTAAGAGTGAAGTATGGCGCCAAATGATGGCAGATATATTTGATACTTCTGTTGAGGTACCAGAAAGTTACGAAAGTTCATGTTTAGGTGCTTGCATATTAGGATTAAAAGCTATTGGGGAAATAGAGGATTTTGAAGTTTTAAACAAAATGGTCGGTAAAACATATCAACATGAACCTAATCAAGAGAATGTCGATATTTACCAATCGTTAATTCCGATATATATCAATTTAAGTCGTAAATTAAATGAAGAATACGATTTAATTTCAGAATTTCAATCAACACATTCATAAGGAGATGTTTATATGTTTTCAGATATTGCACCATTATTAATTGTAGCACTTGCAATTGTTATATTATTAGGTTTAATTATGTGGTTAAAACTTAACACATTTGTATCTCTGATTATCACAGCTATGTTAACAGGTATTATGCTCGGTATGCCACTAAGCAAAGTCATCGGTACAATTGAAACAGGTATGGGATCTACACTCGGTCACATTGCTTTAATATTTGGTCTCGGTGCTATGTTAGGTAAGTTATTAGCAGACGGGGGCGGTGCAACTAGAATTGCACATACATTGATTGATAAATTTGGTCAAAAACGTATTCAATGGGCAGTTGTAACAGCATCATTTATTATTGGTATAGCTTTATTCTTCGAAGTAGGGTTAGTATTATTAATTCCGATTGTCTTTACAATTGCTAAAGAGTCTAAAGTTTCAACATTATACTTAGGTATTCCAATGACAGCTGCATTATCTGTTACACATGGATTTTTACCACCTCATCCAGGTCCAGTCATGATCGCTAAAGAATTTGGTGCAGATATTGGTCAAGTATTACTATTCGGCTTTATTGTTGCAATACCAGTAACAATTATTGCAGGTCCTATTTTTACAAGATTTGCGAAAAAAGCAATTCCAGAAGCATTTACTAAGTCAGGTGACTTAGCTTCATTAGGTAAACAAAAAACATTCAATATAGATGAAACACCTAGCTTTGGAATTTCTGCTTTAACAGCTTTATTACCAGTATTTATTATGCTTATTTCAACTATTGTAGATTTATTGACAGGCTCACCAGAAAACCCACAAGGTATTTTAGGATTTATTAGTTTTATTGGTGAAGCGGGTACTGCAATGTTAATTTCAGTATTATTCGCTATTTATTCAATGGGTCTTAAACGAGGATATAAAGTTACAGAAGTTATGGATACATTAACAAATGCCATTTATCCAATCGGTATGATGCTCTTAATCATCGGTGGTGGTGGAGCATTTAAGCAAATATTAATTGATGGTGGCGTAGGTAAAACAGTTGAGTCACTATTTACAGATACAGCAATGTCTCCAATATTATTAGCTTGGATCGTTGCAGCAGTCCTAAGATTAGCATTAGGTTCTGCAACAGTTGCTGCGATTTCAACAGTTGGTATTGTTATGCCATTATTAGAATCATCAGATGCTAATTTAGCATTAGTCGTATTAGCAACTGGTGCTGGTAGTGTAATCGCGTCACACGTGAATGATGCAGGTTTCTGGATGTTTAAAGAATATTTCGGTTTAACGATGAAAGAAACATTCTTATCATGGACGCTTCTTGAAACAGTTATCTCAGTTTCAGGTATTATCTTTATACTATTTATAAGTCTATTTGTATAATATATTTAAATATGAATATAAAAACCTCCAAATCTGTAAATAATCAGATTTGGAGGTTTTGTTATGTGTTTTTATTTGATGTTTACTGTGCTTGCATTTCTTTAATTCTTTTAATATCTACTCTGATTAAGAATGAAATCGCTAAAGCTACTACAAAGAATGCTGCGAAAATATATAATGTTGCCATGTAACTTTGTGTAACTTCTCTGACAGTTGCTGATATAAAAGGTCCAACTAATCCAGCTGCTGCCCACGCAGTTAATATATAGCCATGTATGGCACCGAGTTGTTTCGTACCAAATATATCACCGATATAAGCGGGGATAGAAGAGAAACCACCGCCATAACAAGAGATAATGATGAACAGAATAATTTGAAATAGCATTGGATTATCAACGATTGGTAACCATAAGAATAATGCGATTTGTATGACAAAGAAAATTGTATAGACATTTGTTCTGCCAATAAAGTCAGATATACTTGCCCAAATGAGTCGACCAAGACCATTAAACACTCCTATAATGCCAACCATTGTTGCAGCTTGAGCAGGTGTTAAGTTTACAATTTCTTGTGCCATTGGACTTGCGACAGATAAAATCGCTATACCACAAGTAACATTGATAAAAAGCATTAACCATAAATAATAAAACCTTTTAGTTCTAACGGCCTCATTAGCAGACATTTGAACTAAGTCTGGTTTTTTCTTTTTATCTTTTTGAGGATTAAAACTATTAGGTCTATAATATTCTGGTGGTCTTTCTAAATATAAACTAGAGATCAGCATGATAACACAATACACGACTGCTAAAATGATAAAAGTCGAGACAAGATTAAAATGTGTAATGAGAAATTCTATAACTGGACTGGCGATCATTGATGCGAATCCAAATCCCATAATGGCTAATCCTGTAGCCATACCACGCTTATCGGGGAACCATTTTACTAATGTAGATACAGGTGCAATATAACCAATACCAAGTCCAATACCTGATAATACACCATATCCTAAGTAAAGTAAGGGTAAGCTCTCAACGGAAATCGCATAACTAGAAAGTAACAATCCTGAGATGAAAAATATCGTAGAAACAAGTCCAGATAAACGTGGACCAAATTTCTCAACGAAATGCCCCATAAAAGCTGCAGAAAGACCTAAAAATAATATTGCAATACTAAATATTCTAGATACTTCACTTAAAGTAAAGCCTAAATCATTTTGAATATGTTTCGTGAAAACACTCCATGAATAAACAGATCCTATTGAAATATGTATTCCAACAGCTGCAACAGCAATGAGCCACCTGTTTTTGATTTTCTTGTTCATCATATTCCCCCTATAGTAATTGTGTCCAATTGATGTCATTATAGCTAAATTCAGAATATTCAGCAATCAAAATTTTGAAAAAAGTGACATTATTGAACAGTTAGGCAGCATGAATGCATGTTGATTTCATCGCCTTTTTAACAGTTAGGCATTCCTAACTGTTAAAAAAATAGTTGTAAAATACACTTAAGAAATGAAATATTTGAGTTAAGAATGAATCAACAAAAATTCCTATCTCACTGATATACTTTAGTCATAGATAACACAACACGAAGCACAATCCATTCAATTCCTCAAAACTATTTCGTATATGTTTTTTTCATGATTGTAAATGACTTTGTGTAGAACGTGTTTTGATAGTTATCTGTAATTGTAACGTTGAAATGGATCATAAAATGATTCAAGATATTTTTATAAAGTTTCCCGGCTTTATAAAAATACATGTTTCCTTAATTAATAACCCTTCCCCGAAAAGCGCTCGTTAATTCCCGGACGAGCGCTTTTCACTTGCCAATTTTTATATGTTAACTTTAATAACATGAATTTTCAGTTTTTGTTGATTTGAAGTATAGTTATATTAGTAGCCATGGGGATGGCGAGAAATTCTCCTAAGTGAATAGGGGCATTCATACATAAATAAGGCTCGGACTAAATGTCCGAGCCTTAATACTTTTAATTATGAAATTGAACTAACGATTGATTCGTATACGTCATCCCAAAATTCTGTTTTATTTTGATAAGTTTCATGGATGCTATGATGTACTTCTTTTTCTTTTTCAGCATATGTTGGATCGTCTTTACTTGGTAAATCTTTGCGAATATTTTCTACAAATTTTTGGACGCTGATTGCTCTTGGTCCCCAAACATGTTCTTGTTCATGTTTGTCATTTAAAAATACAAAAATAGGTATAGAGCGAGCAGTACCATTTGTTAAGTATTGATCAATTAAGTTTGTATCTTCATCACGATGGAAAGCTTTCACTTCTATATTAGCGTAATCAGCAATGTTTAATAGAACAGGTATGTTCATCATTGCATCTCCACACCAATCTTCAGTAATCACAAGTACTTTATAATTTTTATCTTTAATTTTATCTAATCGTTCATCATTTTTCGGTAATTGGAAAGATTGATAAATATCGAGTAATTGCTCTTTATTTGTTGTCATCTCATTAACATATTCTTTAATGGGTTGTGCCTGTTCATAGTATGTAGCTAACTTTGTCATTGTAAAAATCCCCCTTTGATATACTTAATATTATAACAATTCTGAAATATTTCGCAAAGTACAATACTTTAAAATGAATAATTAATCTACTGCATTATCGATTATTGTAAATGTCTTATTATCGACATCTAATTCAGCTTGTGCACCGTATGGAATAATGCATTTTGGTTCATTATGTCCAAAACTAGCATTATAGAAAACAGGCATATCTTCTTGATGCCACTCTTTTAACATTTTAACCCAGACTTCTTTATATTCTTCATAATATACATCGTCTTGTGGTCTTCCGATAATAACGCCATTAATTCTATCAAAAATACCCATAGAACCAAATGCACGAACATAATCTTCCATCAACCATGGTGGGGCATGAACTTCAGCAGTCTCAATGAAAAGAATTGCACCATCAAAGACATCTTTATTAGGGAACACGTCAGTAGCTTTTAAGGAATGGAATAATTCCATACAACCGCCAATAAGATGTCCAGTAGCTTTGCCAGAACCATTTAGAATTTCATATCCGTTATTGTCAAAAGATTCCCGGTTAATATTTTTATTCTTTTCATCCCACTGTAAACCGTATTTTCTAATTTGTGGTGAAGTAGGTACATTACCGACAATTCCATTTTGGAACCACGTTTGATTGATCGATTGAACAGTGTAGTCATCCATCTGAACATTTTCTGCAAAATCAGTTAATAACAATGGTCCGTAAAAGCTAGAAACACCTGCTTGATAAAACATAAAATGAAGTGCAGTCGTGTCAGAATAGCCACTGAAAATTTTAGGGTTATCCTTAATAATATTTAAGTCTATGTATGGCCACAATCGAACAGAATCGTCTCCGCCTAATGTACAGATAATAGCTTTAACTTCTGGATCTTGAAGTGCTTGATGTAAATCTTCTACACGTTTTTCTGGATGGTTATATGTATAGTCAGCACCTTTTAATGCGTGTGGCATGACTTTGACATTTAATCCGAACTCATCCTTTAATCTTTGTATACCAACTTCAGTTCTCCATAATATGTCTTTTTCGCCAGCTAATCCTGAAGAAGGCGAGACAATTGCTACAGTATCGCCTTTAGAAAGCTTACTCGGTTTTATTAATTCTTTCACATCATTACCCCCTTATTTGTATATTGAAATTAGTATAGCATACGGGTATAACTTGAAATCAAATAATTCAAATGATAATATAAGTTTGTTTGTAAAAAGAATGGTAAAATAATGAATAATGTAAGGTTAACTTCAGAAAATAAGGGGTATTTCTATGGATAAAATAACCTTCCTTAATTACCTTGAGGATGAATTATCTCGACTGCCTAAAGTAGAACGAGATAAAATAATGTACGAATATGAAACGAAATTTTTTGAATCAGAAGATGAACAAAGTTTAATACAAGAACTTGGTGAACCTAAAGCAATCGCCAAGAAAATATATGCAACAAGTGCCATTCATGATGCAGAGTTATCACCCAATTTTAAGAATGTATTTCAAGCAATTTTAGCTACATTAGGATTGAGCTTTTTTAATATAATTTTTATAATTATTCCATTTCTTATCATTGCCTTTGTACTGCTCATTGTAGTTGTAATCGGCGCTTTAATGATGCTAGGTCCTATCGTTAGTGTGATTAATGTATTTGTTCACGGTTTTTATTGGGTAGATATTACTAATATTATTTTTTCAATCTCTTTCTTAGGATTAGGACTGATGTTGTTAATAGCAGGGCTTAAATTAATAGAAGTGAGTTACAAAGGTATCTTAAAATATTTAAGATGGTGTGTGAAACTCGTTAAGGGGCGTGCTGAATCATGAAGAAGTTATTTTTATCTGGTCTAGGCATCTTCTTAATTTTTGGCATTTTAGGAACGATACTTTGGTTTACGGTTAATAATAAATATGAAAAGCAAGAAACGTATGAAAAAGTATATAAAAACAATCAAATAGAACAAGTTATCGTGAACGGGCAAAATACAAATGTTGAAGTTAAGAAAGGGAAATATTTAAGTATTAAATATAATGGTAATCAAGACGTAAATGCGAGCATAGAAAATAATTTATTGCATTTTACGGAGAGAAAAAATAAATACAAATTTAATGCTAATTTTATTCCATTTAGAAAGACGGTCAATCACTTAGTGATCACACTACCACCAAAAAATTACGAATCATTTAACATTACTACGAATACTGGAAACATTTCAGTACGTGACGCTAAAAGCAACAATAGTAATATGATTACGGATACAGGTGACATTGTTTATCATAATGTAAACTTGAAACATGCTAAAGCGATGACTGATTTAGGTAGTGTTAAAGTTAAACATTCAGATTTAACGGAATTCACAGGCGAAATTAAAACGGGTAATATATCTGTAGATAAAAGTAGTCTCGTTAATAGTGAAATGATTACATCATTAGGTAATATAAATATTAGACAACTGAAAAATGAATGCGATATTAAATCTTCAACAGAAGATGGAGATATTTCAATTTCTTATATGAATCCACCTAAGAATACTTTATTACAACTTCAATCTGAATCTGGAAATACAAAAATTGAAAATAAAGCATTTAATGGCGAAAAAGTAGGTAAAGGGAAACACGTTATTGAAAGTTATACAGATAATGGAGATATTTATATAAAATAATATGAAAATAGGCTGAGACTTCTAAGTCTCAGCCTATTTTCATTCACTCACTAGCAAATAGAATGTCTGAATCAATCTGACCTGTTATTGTAGGGAGGGTAATGGATTTACCATCTAACCATTCTTTGAAATCAAATGTATGTATGGTGCCATTTTCACCAAGTGCAATTTTCATTTTTAATTGGCTAGGTATATATGCTGATGTATGTATCGTACCTGACCAACTTTTAAATAACTTGCTGTAAATTTCATATTGAGGATCATTAAAATATCGAAAAGCATCTTCTAAAGACATTTGATCATTTGTGATTTGGTCAATTCGATTATATCTTTCGACAGACTCTTTAATATAATTTCGATTCTCATGACTTAATATTTCAAAATGATTAGTACATAAATTGTTATGTTTAGTAACAACTTCTCTTGGTGTCGCTTCTACAGTAATTCTCTTGTTTGTTTTATCCATTAAAATATAGCTAAATGAACTACGATGAGGAATTTCATTTAATAATCTAACAGCATCATCGACATCTTTACATGTTTCTAAGATCAGTCTTCCAATCATATAGCATACAAATCCATCACCAGGTTTTTTACGATGCATAAAATTATAGCCCATTGCTAGACCATGTTCATTCATGCCATCCATTCTGCCAGTTACTCTAGAAGTAGGGCCGATTTGTGCGTATCCACCATCTGTAGGTTGAAATAGACTAAATCTACCATCATATGTAGCTGGACTATAATCATAGTTTCTAACCATATAATCTTCTCCTAAGAAAATAGAACAACCACTATCTTTAGCATAAACTCTATAATGACCGTAGTTTAACAAGATTGTTTCTAACGGGAATTTTAATGTATCTTGAATACCCATCAGTTCGTCCCAAATTTTTGGTGCGAATTTTTGATATATATTTTTTGTTTCATCTATATTAATATCGAAGCGGGGTCTTCTAATTCGCCATTCTTTTTCTCTATTTTGCAACATTTTAGTAGACTTTAACCATTCTGCTTGGGCAACACCATAATCATAATGGTTACCTCTAAACTCTAATGTTTGCATCTTAACATTTTGCACATTATCACTCCTCTTATATTTATTTTGATTGAACTAATGTACTTTGTCACGTAAATCCTCTCATATAATTGGAAATATGATGTTAAAGAGATTGTAATAATCGCTTAACCTATGTAATTTATTACCATGTTATATTTGAATTACCAATTATCTCACAGATTATGTGAGAAGGGGGTATGTAAAATGTGGAATCAAGGATATATTTACGTAAAGAAAATATGGCAAGAATGGTATAGAAGATAATCTATTAAATGACGCTTATAGAACAGCTAGAATATATATTTTTGAAATAAAGGAGCAAGAGACGATTTAATGTCTCTTGCTCCTAAATTTTTATATTTGATCTGTTGATGTTCTATAAGATTGCGCTTTGTTTGTCTTTTTAGTTTGGTTAGACCATATAATAGCAATTGTAGGTCCGGTGATTAAGTGGATAAAGCTGAATATTGCACCTGGAACAGCGGATAGGGGATTGAAATGTGCTGTTGCGAGTGACACAGCTAGTCCGGAATTTTGCATACCAACCTCTATAGAAATTGCTCGTTTATCTGGTCTGTTAAGTTTGAATAATTTAGCTAATAAGTATCCGATTGTTAAACCACTGACATTATGAAGTAAAACAACGCCGAACATAATAAGACCAGTTTCAATGATTTGTGTTTTATTACCTGCGACTACGCTTGCAAGAATAAGTGAAATAGATACAACCGAAATAATAGGTAAAATATCAATAGATTTTTCAGCTACTGGTTTAAAGAATCTTTGAACGATGAAACCTAAAATAATTGGAATCAATACAACTTGAACTACTGATATAAACATAGATGCAAATGATACTTGTAACCATTCTCTTGCAAATAAATATATTAAACTAGGTGTAACAATAGGTGCTAATAATGTAGAAACAGTTGTGATAGAAACGGATAACGCAGTATTTGCTTTAGCTAAATAGCTAATAACATTTGATGCAGTTCCACCTGGACAACAACCTACTAAGATAACGCCTAATGCTACGTCAGGACTTAAATTAAGCCCTTTAGCGATTAAATAAGCAGTGACAGGCATTACGGTATATTGAAGAATAACACCAATTAATACGCTTTTGGGTGATTTAAATACTTCTTTAAAATCATTTGTAGAAATAGTCATGCCCATTCCAAACATTACAATTCCTAATAAATAAGGAATGTAAGGTGCTATTTGAGCAATGGCATTTGGAAAGCTAAACCCTAGCACTGCTGCCAAAAGCATCCAAAATACAAATGTTTTATTGATAAACTGACTGAACTTCTTAATATTACTCATATATACACCTTCCAATTAAATAATAATCAGAATATTAACAATAATACAAAAATTTTTCAATACTTTATTTGAATTAATTATTTATTTCACTTATTAATGATGAAATGATACATATATTAAGTGAAATTATACTAAAATATCTATATATCGATAATATCTCGCTTAGAAAAGGATAATATCTTTTATGTATTTTAAATATTATGTTATGATGAAAGAGGTAGAAAATGATGAATGAGGTGACTTCAATGGATTGTATTAAAGGGATATTCAAATTCTTTTTCATCTTAATTGCTATAACAACAGTTGCTGTTGGGGCAGGTATTGCTGTCTTAGCATTTGTGTTTAAAAAAGACTTTGAAGAATTAGAACAAAAAACAAAAGAAATTGTATCTGAAATCGAATCTAATAATTAAAATAAAGGAGCAATCACAATATTTCTGTGATTGCTCCCTTTTTTATATTTAAAAATTAGGAGGGTTTATATTTGCGATATGAGCGTAATGTTTTAATATCCCCAAGACTAGAAAATGACAAATGTCATCAATTAAAAGCTTTATCTCATAATCTCAAAGTACCAAGCGAAGATGAATTATATGCCATACTTGAAAGCATTGAATATGACCAACCATTTTTAAAATCGATTACAATTGGAACGAGTAATGAAAAAGAGATGATTAATACAGCATTTCATTTAAAAGCAATCATAGAGTATATGTGGTACGAACGAAAAAAATCTGAAGTATATGTTAATATCGTCATTTGGAAGAATCATGTTGGTTCTTCTAAAAAATATGTTGATAAATTTATGAAGTATGAACCAGATGCGTGGATAATATTAGGATCTCATATAGGTTTCTGCAATTTGTTAAAAAGATTATATAGATTTGAAAATTGGGATGCTAATCGAACATATTGTTCAAATGCGTTATTGTCCCAAACGATGTTTCAAATAGTAGGTGAAAAGTATTTCGAACATATTAAAAGTATCAATCATCTCGGTAAACCAATAATAATCGAAGATGGTAAAATCATTTCAAAATTCAACGCTATTGTTTAGACCGCTTCTTTTTGAATATAAAAAATAGAATTGATGAAATACATATGAGTAATGCACTTATTAAATAATTCAAGAAATGTTTTGAACTTTGACCAGTTTCAGGAAGCTTTGATGTTTCTGATTTGGTCTTTTTTTCTTTATTAGTGTGATCGTTAGTAAGTTTATTAGGGTTTGGAATTAAAGAGTCTTTAATAACTGAGATTTGATATGTCTGATTTTGACTTGGAATATGATTAGAATTCGGATTATCAGTAATTTGACTTTGACTTTGTTGTCCTTGATCTATTTGAGTAGGTTGATTTGTACTTTGTTCAAAAGTTGAAGTAGTCCTGTCGTCAGAATTAAATGTATAATATTTATCCTCTCCTAGTGAAATTGTTGAGTGGCTATCTACGCCGTTAATCTTCACATTAAATTTAGTAGACTTAGTAAATGTAGTGGGTATATTGATTGAAGTATTACCGTTCTGATCTGTTATGCCAGAAAATTCTTGGTTATCTGCAATGAGTTTAACTTCGACATTATTTAAAGGGTGATAGGTCTTTGAAAGTACATTAATTGAAATGGATTGATTATTTGTATTTGTTATATTGCGTTGGATATTGCTAGAAGAAGTTAATCTATATAACTTATTAGGTTCAACAGTAAAAGTTTGATTATTTGAAGTGGTTAAAGTGTAATGAGGTTTAATATTCTTATTAGGAATTTCTATAAATGCTAAACCATCAGATTTAGTTGTTAATGATTTAACTTCTTGATCTAACTGTAATTGGAAAGTTTCATTAGATATCGGGGTATTATCAGAAGCATAGAATTGAAAGCCAATAGGTGTCATATCATTATTAGCGTGTGCAGTTCGTGACGTATTGAATGATGTAGCGACCATACAAACAATACTAAATAAAAAGATTGGGAAAGGTTTCATATTGACCTCCTTTCATCTTATTAATGGTTAGATGATCATCTGATATCATTATGCCATAAACTCAAGTGATATGCCACTATTATTTTATACTTTTTATATAAAATTTTTAATACAACTAAAATCTTCCTATATATATGTCATTCAAAATTTTTGTGAATGGACGCTTGAATCTTTTTGCAAGTGATAAAATAAAAGAGTAAAATATAATCAGAACGAGCATAATCTAAAAGGGGATGTCTTATATGAAATGTGCAAGTTGTAATCAAGAAATGGTAGATGATCTTCGTACGAATGTTCCAGGCACTCTAGTTGATGTTAGATTAATAAAAGAAGAAGAAAATGAAGATATTTTAAACAAAGCGATTGCAATACCGAAAGCAGCAGTATGTTTACAATGCGGCGAAGTGAAATATTACATAGAAGATATTGAATCATTTAGAAATGCTATTAACCATGATTAAAAAGTAAATCATTAATAAAAAAACAGCGTACATTTGAAAAAAATCATGTACGCTGTTTTGTTTATATTTTTTTAATATTTCGTACAGATGCATAGCAATGCTCACCATTACTAAAATATACAGCACGATCTTTCGTGTTAATAGTATCAACGTTATTGCGATTAATGACATAGCTGTTATGACATCTGAAGAAGCGGTCATCTAAATTAGATAAATCTTTTAAACTGCCATAGAACTCAATTTGTCTATTGTCTAGATGGGCAATTAGTCTATGTGATTTTGATGATGACTCAAAGAACATAACGTCATCATATTGAACATATACAGAATTGCTACCTCTCGTTAATTCTATTTTTTCAACGTTTGTATTTTTTGAAAGCATACCTAATCTTATGTATGCAGTGTCTAAACAATCTAACACTCTAGTCTTCAGTTGATCTGGATCATCCTTAAAAATAAAATCCATCGCAGCAACTTTATAAACAAATGTTAAATAAGTCAGTTCACTGTGACTTGTGACAAAAACAATATTACCAATAGGGTCATACTTACGTATTTCACTTGCTAATGTAATACCATTAATATCAGCATCTAATTGAATATCTAAAAAGTAACAGCCTATATCATTTGAAGATTTAACGTGCTCCAACAATTCGTACGGATCACGTGTTGCAAGTTCAATAGACATTTCTTTTTCTTCAATCATAATATAATTATTGATAATCGTCTGCATGCGCTCTAATTGTTTCGGGTCATCTTCACAAATGATGATTTTCATTGAATCACTTCCTCATTGCTATCATTTAAAATTTCAAGCTTTTGAATAAAGTATTGATTATTAATAAAAGTATCTAAGAAAACATGGTCTGTCTTCTCAGTGATTTCTTTCAACGTAGTTAACCCAATACCACGCTTACGACCTTTAGTAGAATAATGATTTTCAAATAGTTTATGTACCTTAGGCGTATCTTTAGAACATTTATTCATGAATACAAGTAAAATCGATTCCTCATTTTTAATAAATGCAATTTGAATCGTTGGATTATCAACAAACTCAGAAGCCTCAATCGCATTATCCATAATGATGCCGATACATCTACTTAATTCAACAATGTTCATATTTATATGATCAATCTGTTCAGTAATCTCAACACTAATATTGATATTCTGTTCTTGAGATTGAATAATTTTCGTCGTTAATAAACCCTTAATTTCTCTAACATGTAAATTTTGAAGACCATTAATTTTTATCGCATTTAATTTCATATCATCATGAAGATGTGCAATATTTTGGTCAAAGTAAGTTCTCAAACCATCCATATCATCTTCTCTAATATATTCAGATAACGTCGCTAAAATATTTACATAATCATGACGAAACTTACGCATCTCATTATTAATCTGCTCAATCTGCAACGTATACTTATAATACTGATTGATTTCTTTCTTCGTACGCTGCAAAGCCATCTCTCTAATAACCGTGAAAGAAATTAAAATAATAAAAATAGCCGCAACACATACATAAATCACATAAAATAAAGTTTGGAATTCAAATTCTTTTTCAGTATTGTAAGACTTTGGCATGTACACATAGAACACCATGAAGGATATAGCTAAGAAAGCAGCTATCAATAATAAATAAACTCTATTATTATACAAATAACTGATCTTTAATCGATTCATTAACCGTCTTATTAAAAATGCTATTATTATTGTGAATGTACTGTGAAACATCATATAATACAAGAAAAATTGTGGTACATTATTTAAGCTATCAATTAAATATTTGGTGATAAAAACAGACATATAATCTGAAACTACTGAGATTAATATAACAATAAGTGTGTTTATAATACCTAGCAATCTGAATTTTTTATAGAAGAAAATGAAATAGAATAGGCATACATAAACTATTGCACTCATACCAAATATATAATAAAAAGCAAGAGAAGGGATCATGTATCCCGTTGAGAGAATAACATAATCCCTTTTGCTATAACGATAATTTTGAGTTATAGCTAATAAAATCGTAAATAATAAAATTTGTAATATGCCAAATGGTAAAGATTCTATATTTGTAAATGATTCCATATACCCTTACACTTCCCTAAAACAATCTTATTGTTTTTCTTTTAATAATTCTGCAGGAACTTCTGTTTCATCTAAAAATGCCATACAACCTCTAATTACCGCTTTTTCACCGATTGCTGAAAGGATATTTGATACTGATTTTGAAAATAGGCTTGATAATAAATTCATGATAATGTTTCCTCCTCTTTGTAAAATATAGGTAATAGTGATACTGCTTCAAAGATTAATCCTAAACATACTAATTGTTGATAGGGTTCTTTAAGGAATAAAGTTAATACTATCAAAATTGTTGCTGCTAGGATTGATCTTAGTTTAAGTCCTTTTTTCCATTTGCCTAATATTGGGTGTTTCTTTGTTTGCATTGGTGCGTACTTTATAATGATAAGATAACCGACTAACGCTATGGCTAAGAATGGCCAATAGGGTATGTTGGTATTTATAATTATAAGTGGTGCAACGACAAACATAATTAGGCTTTGTATCGTACATAGAAATGTGGACTTAGCGTGCGCGCCAAACGCGAAATATCGAATGGCAAAATAACTAAGATGTACAATAAGTGTGTATAAAAATATATGGCATAGAAGGGCAGCGCCGTATATAACTATGGTCTTCATCATATTCCCTACAAATACTTCTAGCCCATACTTTACCTTTAAATAACTAACATGATCTAGATTATTTGAATTTTGAAGACTTGCAGCAATTTTATCTATTTGTGTTTGGACAGGTTGATACATAGCGCCCCTCCTTCATTATGATTATAGAACATATTGATTTACATTTTACTTCTTTTGCCTAACTGTATTATTTCAATGCCTAACTGTTTGAATTTATAATATATTTGTATTTTAACATAATTTTAATGCAGTTAAGAACTTAAATTAACGACTTAGGGAAAATATAAAATTCTATTATTGAAATACTATAATATATTTAGTGAATATTTAATTTTTTATGATAAATTAAAAAGTTTAAATATAAAGGAGGATCCTTTATGGCAGGCGATATCGTCAATGCTATTTGTAGTATTTTTAATTGGTTAGTGGAACTTTTTTATGGGTTGTTTACTTAAATATCTGCTGTGTTTGATACGTGGTTATTCATATAATAAATATTTTAACGTGTACCATTTGGTATGCGTTTTTATTATAGTTATTGAGCGTTTTCATGTAGAATGATAATAAAGAACAAATTAGGGAGGAATTTAATTTTATGAAAACGAAAGGTTATATTGGAAGTTATACGAAGAAAGAAGGAAAAGGGATTTATCGTTTTGATGTTGATGAGAATGATCAAACAATCGAGAAGGTTGAAGTTGGTTATGAAGTTGAAGCATCTACATATTTAACGCAACATGGTCAATTTTTATATGCTATTAAAAGAGATGGCGATGATTGCGGTGTTGCAAGTTTTAATATTAATGAAGATGGTAGTTTAACATATATAAATGATTGCTTAGCTTCACAAGAAGGAACGGGTTGTCATATTTCAGTTTCTGAAGACGGTCAATATTTATTTGAAGCTGTTTATGGTAGTGGTTATGTAAGACTTTATAAATTAAACGCTGAAAATGGCGAAATTATTGAATTAATAGATGTGTATAAAGGTGAAGGTCATGGACCAAATGAAGCAAGACAAGAAGGTAGCCATATACACTTTGCAGAACAGACACCAGATTTAGATTATATCGTTACAGTTGATTTAGGTGCAGATGTGATCAGAACATTTAAATTCTCTGATGAAGGATTGGAATTATATGAAACATTAGAAGTTCAAGCTGGAAGCGGTCCAAGACATATTGCGTTCCATCCAAGTGGTGTTTACGCATACTTAGTGAATGAACTGAGCAATACGATTCAAGTGTTGTCATATAAAAATGGAGTGTTTGCGACAATCAGTCCAGCAATATTAACGATTCCTGAAGACTTTGATTTAAATTCACAAGTTGCTGCTGTTAGATTAAGTCATGATGGACAATTTATTTATGTTTCTAATAGAGGACATAATAGTATAGCTGTTTATAAAATATTAGGTGATGGTGCAAATGTTGAATTAGTTGAAATTGTAACGAGTGGTGGAACTTGGCCAAGAGATTTAAATATCACACCAAGTGATTCGTTTATAGTTGTTGCACATGAACATTCATATAATTTAGTATTATTTAGTCGAAATAAAGAGACTGGTAAGCTGACAGAAATAGAGAACGAACAAAAAGCTGCAGAAGGCGTTTGTGTTCAATTTATATAATGGTAGGTGATGAACGTTGAAAATAGCACTATATCAGATGCATGTAATACCTGGAGAGCCTGAAAAAAATATTGAAAAAATTAATCAATGGTTAGATGAGTTAGATGATGAAATTGACATAGCAGTGTTACCTGAAATGTGGAACACTTCTTATCGATTAAATGAGTTAACCGAACTTGCTGATGAAGACGGTCAAAGAATTTTACCTTTCTTAGAGCAAAAAGCAAAAGAAATCCACAAACATATTGTTGCTGGTTCAATTGCATATAAAAAAGGAACTGAAATTTATAATCGAACAATTGTCGTCAATAACGAAGGAAAGTGCATTAATACTTACGACAAAGCACATCTTGTACCAATGTTTAATGAACATCATTTCTTAACTTCAGGTAGTAAGAAATCAACTGTATATGAGTTAGATGAAATAGAGATGGGAACGATTATTTGTTATGATTTAAGATTCCCAGAATTAACACGTTCATTAGCTTTAGAAGATGCAAAAGTAATTTTTGTTCCGGCACAATGGCCGAAATCAAGAATTGATCATTGGAAAGTATTATTACGTGCTAGAGCAATTGAGAACCAAGTGTACATTATTGCTTGTAATAGTGTGGGGACTTGTGATGATAACGAATTTGGTGGGCATAGTTTAGCATATGCACCAGATGGTACATTAATTGATAGTTTATACTATGATGAAGATACATTAATCGTAGATATAGACTTTGATTCGCAAGAAAAAATTCGTGAAGCCATTCCTATTTTCAATAGTTTAAGAACAGATTTATATTAGGTAGATGTAGTTAGAGACTGGGATATTATATGATATTCCAGTCTCTTATTATCTTACAAATGTCATATTGAACATTTGTAGAAAAAGTATAAAATCAATTATAAGACAGAAAATAGTTAAGGCATGGAGATGATTTATTTGGAAAGTAGTGTAGCAGTCCAATTTAAAAATGTAGAATATGAAATAGAACGGTCACTAATTTTAAAAGGTGTTACAGGTGATATTTATAAAGGTAAACTTACTTCTATAATCGGGCCATCAGGTGCAGGAAAATCAACACTGCTCTCTTTAATTAATTTATTAAAGTCTAGTACAAGTGGCGAAATATTCATTGATCAACAATCTATTGAAACATATAATCCAATGGAACTTAGAAGAAAAGTACAGTTAGTTTCTCAAGAAGCAACGATGATTAAAGGAACTGTAAAAGATAATTTAGAACTGCCATTAATACTTCAAAATAAAAAAATGACAGATGAAGAAGCTAAATATTATTTGAAGATAGTCGATTTGCCAGAAACTTTCTTGAATAAAAATAGTAAAGAATTATCAGGTGGAGAAAAACAAAAGTTATCATTAGCACGATCACTCGTTAATAAACCTAAAGTGATATTGCTAGATGAAGTGACATCGGCATTAGATAGAAACTCAAAGCGTGCAATTGAACAGCTTTTACAAAAAATTATTAAAGAACACGAAGTTACGATGATATGGATTACACATGATATTAATCAAGCCTTTAGAATGAGCGATTACATATGGGTTATGATCAATGGAGAAGTTGCACAAGCTGATACAGCTGAAAATGTTAAAAATTCAGAACAACCAAACGTCAGAAGCTTTATAGGAGAAAAATTAATATGAGTATTACATCAATCGTGTTAATGTTTATTTTTATTATTATTCCGATCGTTATTTCGAAAAGTTTTAATTTAGGATTAGGGAAAGATACATTAATTGCAGCTATTCGATCATTTGTTCAACTGTTAATTGTAGGGTATATATTACAATTTATATTTGATCAAGAAAGCCATATTTTTATCATTTTAATGGTCATGCTCATAATAGGTGCTGCAACACAAAATGCACGAAAAAAAGGTTTGGAAATACCAGGCATCACTTGGAAATTATTACTCGCTTTTGTAGCAATAGAAGTTATTACACAAGGTATCTTATTAGGATTTAAAATAACACCACCAACAGCACAATACATCATACCAATAAGTGGCATGATTGTTGGTAATGCAATGGTATTAAGTATATTGTTCTTAAATAGATTTATGTCAGAAGTTAAACAAAATGAAAATGTGATAGAGCTTGTTCTATGTTTGGGAGGAACTCCTAAACAGGCTATACATAAGCAACTGATCACTTCTATACAGTCTAGTGTTATACCAACTATAGAACAACAAAAGACAATTGGTCTTGTTCAATTACCCGGGATGATGAGTGGTCAAATTATAGGTGGGGCAGATCCAATTGAAGCGGTACTCTTTCAAATATTAATCGTATTTATGTTATTAACAAGTGCTACAATGACGAGTGTAATATTAGGTTTCTTATCATATCCAACTTTATTTAATAAAAAGCAGCAACTCATTGAAAGTCAATATAAATAAAAATAAGCATATGGTTAAGACGTTAAAGAATGTCTATACCATATGCTTATTTTATATGCTTAAATTTAATTTTGTCGCTATAAGTAACAATTCAGAATTACTTTTTAAACATGGCTCTCACGTATTTAGCTTTTCCTTTATAAGGTGGGAAAAGGACACCAGTTTCTAGTTTAGTTGTTTTAAACATGATGCTCTTTTCATTGCTAAAGAGTTCAAATGAAGCTTTGCCATGATATTTACCAATTCCTGAATGACCGACACCACCAAATGGTAAGTTATGGTTACCTAAATGTAAAAGTGTATCATTGATACAACCGCCACCGAATGATATTCTTCTTACGACTTCATCAGTATGATTTTCGTCTTCACTAAATAAATATAGTGATAGTGGCTTTGGTTTATTTTTGATAAATTGAATGGCATCGCCAAATGCTTCATACGTCATAATAGGTAATATTGGACCAAAGATTTCATCTTCCATTAGAATATCATCAAATTTAACATTATCGACAATAGTCGGTTCTATATAGCGATTCTCTCTGTCCGAGCTACCACCGTAAACGATGTCACCATTAGTTTGATTAAGTAAATTCACTAATCGATCTGTATGACGTTCATTTACGATTCGGCCATAATCTTCACTATTTTGTGCTGATGACGTATAAAATTCTCGAATAGTTGTTTGAATTGCTTTAATAAATTGTTGTTTAATCGATGCGTCGATGATGACATAATCTGGTGCTACACATGTTTGACCGGCATTAATGAATTTACCAAATGCGATTCTTTCTGCTGCTACTTTAATATTTGCAGTCTTATCTACAATTGCTGGACTCTTTCCACCTAATTCAAGTGCTACTGGAATCAGTTGTTTACTAGCTTGTTCGTAAACGATTTGTCCAACTTTAGTAGAACCCGTAAAGAATATAAAGTCGAATGGGTAAGTTAACAGTTCTTCAGTTACGGTTTGATCACCAGTTATACAAGATACATATGAAGGATTAAATGCTTCTTGTATAATTTTTTCTATAACAACACTAACATTTGGTGTAAGTTCTGAAGGCTTGATAACTGCACAATTTCCAGCAGCAATGGCACCAATTAAAGGTTCGATAACAAGTTGAAACGGATAATTGAACGGACCGATGATTAAGACTGTGCCATATGGTTCGTTAATTGTGTAACTTTTACCTGGAAATAAAAATACAGGTGTGTTCACGTTTCTTTTACTTGCTAAACTCTTGACTTCTTTTAGCATGAAAGAGATACTTTTGTAAATGTAACCTATTTCAGTAGCATAAGATTCAACAGAATTTTTACCTAAATCTTGTTGCAATGCTGAAATTAAGGCACTTTCATTTGATTTAATGGATTTTCTCAGTGCTCTTAACTGTTTTTTTCTAAATTTAATATCTTTTGTTACATCACTATCAAAAAGTGATTGTAAGTTTTCGAATTGAGTCGCGATAGTCAATATGGATGTCTCCTTTATACTTCTATTGTTTATATTTTAACAATAGTTATAATTAAAAGCGAAGTGTTTATTTATGAAATTTTTATTTTTAAAAAAATAACGAAAAGGTGAAATAATATGAGATTTGGATTTATAGGTACCAATTGGATAAGTGATAAATTTATAGAGAATGGTTTAGAAGTTGAAGCGTTTGAACCTTATGCTGTCTATTCACGTACTGAAGAAAGAGCAGACTATTATAAGGAGAAACATCAACTTACTGAAACATTCACAGATTTAGAGTTATTTTGTCAATCACCTAATTTTGAAGCGGTATACATAGCATCACCAAATGCGTTTCATTTTGAACAAGCAGAAATAGCGATTAAAAATAAAAAACATGTCTTAATCGAAAAGCCAGCGACAATTGTTCAAGAGCAATTTGAAGCATTATCTAAACTTGCTTATGAATATAATGTTACTGTTATGGAAGCTATGAAATCAACATTATTACCACCATTTGTAGAATTTACAAATGATCAAATTGATATTGGTGAAATTAGATATGCTGATTTTCATTATCACCAATATTCTTCAAGATATGATAACTATAAAAAAGGCATCATAGAAAATGCTTTTAAACCTGAGTTAGGGAACGGCGCTTTAATGGACTTAGGTGTATATGCAGTAGCACCAATGATACATTTGTTTGGTATGCCACAAAGTATTAAAGCAAATGGCTTTAAATTAGATACTGGAGCAGATGGACAAGGTAATGCGATATTGGATTATCCTACTTTCCAAGCAACAATTAGTTATTCAAAAATATGTGACCGCCCCAGCCCTTCAGAAATAGTAGGGGAAAATGGTTATGTATTAATTGATAAGATAAGTGCACCGTCAAATATTAAAGTATTTAATAGAGAAGGTGTATTACAGAAAGAATATAATAATGATTCACCGTTAACAATGAAAGATGAAATAATTGAATTTATTAAGTGTGTACAGAATCATAAGGTAGAGTCATCTATTAATACACATCAAAGATCATTAGAAACGATTAAAGTATTAGATGAAATTAGACAGCAAATTGGAGTTCAATTTAATGTCTAAAAAGTACTTCATCATTACATCTGTGATTATTATCGTTTTACTTTTAGTCGTGGCATTTGTGCCATTCAAACAAAATCCTTCTTCGACATCAAGAGTGGTCGTTGATCACTTTAACCATAAGTATGCATTTCCGAGTTGTTATGACTACGAAAAAGCATCAAATTATATCGATGAAGTAACATATAAAGATGCTCAAGATTTAAAATATCCACCTATGAATACGTGCACAGAAGAAAAGGCAAAGCCTCAATATAAATCATTGCTTAAACGGTTATTAGAAAGTACAGAAATATAAAAAATCCTGACGAAATGATATCATTTCGTCAGGATTTTTTGATTATTTCTTTAATACATCGTGTGTGCTTTCATCTTTAGTCATAACATCTTTAACGTACGGACAAACTGGATCAATTACTTTCTCTTCAGATCTTGCTTTTTCAATAACAACATCAACCAATTTTCTAGCAATACCTTGTCCTCGTAGTGAAGGATCTACAAATGTATGATCGACCACAAGTGTCTTGCCATCTAAGTCTTGATACGTGATTTCTGCTTCAAAATCATTCTCAGAATTGCCTACATAAAATTTGTTTGTACCTTGTTTGATTTCCATTTAAAGCACACTCCTTATAAATTATTTACCTAATAATTCATCAATAGGTGGAACCACTTGTTTCTTACGAGAAACAACGCCAGGTAATACAGCGACATTTCCATTTAATTCAGTGTTGAATGCTTTTGTTACGACTTGTTGTTCTTTACCTAAAGCAATAGCAGTTGAGTCACTGTTTAAGATATCTGTAATAACAAATACAAATAAGTCATATTGTTCTTTAGCAATAATTGCGTTGATTTCATTTTCAACGTCTTCTTGAATTTCAAGAACTTCGTTTACATCAACAGTATTAACTTGTGCAATACGTACGACTTTATCACCCATGTTGAATGATTTAGCATCCATATTTAAAAGGAATTCAGGTGATTTACCTTTTACTGAAGCACCAGCTTTTAACATTTCTAAACCATATTCATTTAAATCAACATTGGCAATTTTAGCTAATGCTTCACAAGCTTTTTTATCTTGTTCTGTGCATGTTGGTGATTTAAATAGTAATGTATCAGAGATAATAGCTGAAATCATAAGACCAGCAATTTCAGGTTTAATTTCAACACCATTTTCTTCATACATTTTTTTAAGGATTGTAGTCGTACAACCAACTGGTTCAGCTCTGTAATATAATGGAGCTGCTGTTTCAAAATTGCTGATACGGTGGTGATCAACAACCATTGTAATTGTAGCATCTGAAATGTCATCTGCACTTTGTTGGAATTCATTGTGATCGACTAAAATAACGTCTTTATCTTTTAAAGGTGTTTCTAACAATGCAGGTGCTTGAACTTTGAAATAATCCAATGCAAATTGTGTTTCGTCTGAAACGTCTCCAAGTCTTGCAGCTTGAACGTCATTTCCAAGTTCTTTTTGTAAATCTTCCATTACTAATGCTGAAGCAATTGTATCTGTGTCAGGATTCTTATGTCCAAATATAAATGTGTTTACCAATGTAATTTCTCCTTTTGCTTTGAATATTCTGTCACTTTATTTTAACATGAACACCTTGTCTATTCTACAACTGCGCCTATACTATTTTCAAAATGTGTAAGTGCCCAATCGTGCCCAGCTTGATTAAAAGAAGCGACACAATTCTTCGGAATAATAATTTGATAATTTAAATTGTAAGCATCGACAGCAGTATGTAACACACAAATATCTGTACAAACGCCGACAATTTCAACAGTATCAATATGTCTTTCTCTTAATAAACTATCAAGATTTGTACCGAAAAATGCACTATATCTTGTCTTATCTATCCAAAATACATGATTAGAATGTTTGATTGAATCGTATTGAGGCTTTAATGAGTTATATAAATTTCGACCTTCTGTACCTACAATATTATGAGGTGGAAATAATTTTGTTTCAGGATGATATGGATCATTCTCATGGTGATAGTCCATTAAATAAAAAATCAAATCTTCATTCGAGTTGTATGTTTCAATTTTGTGGTGAATATTTTGTTCAATTTCTTGACCAGGTTCTCCGCATGTTAACTTACCATCTGTCGCAACGAAATCATTTGAATAATCAACGATAATGAGTGCTTTCTTCAATTATATTCCCCCTAATTGTTTATAAAATGTTTTCAGTGTAATATAAATATACATGCAAGTATACGCTATATTAAGGTGGTTATGAAGTATGAAGCATATTGTTAATGTAAATCGTTATGGTGCTAAAGGTGGTTGTGGAATAACGGATACAGTTGGTATTCAATTAGCTTTGTTACAAGCTAAGAAAGGACCAGTAACTGTTTATATACCTAAAGGTGTTTATCATATTATTTATGAATTAGTGATATATGAAAATACAACGCTTATTTTACATGATGAAGCTGTGTTAATCAGAAAATCGCATACAGCTATGCTGAAAAACGGACATAGATTGAAAAAATACTATGGCTATGAAGGTCATGGTAATATCAATATTATCGGTGGGACATTTGATGCATATGGACATACAAATAATACAAATAACACAATCATGTCTATTGGTCATGCACGAAATATTCAAATACATAATGTGACATTTAAGAATGTTGTTGGTGGGCATGCGATTGATGCATGTGGCTTAGATGGCTTTTATGTAAATGAATGTAAGTTCCTTGGATTCCGTGACGATAGTGGAACAAGGTTATTTAGTGAAGCTGTACAAATAGATATTCAAACTGAAGGGGCATTTCCTAAATTTGGGGCGACAGATGGTACGATAACTAAAAATGCACTGATCGAAAACTGTTATTTCGGAAATTCAGGTGATCCGAACATGTTACCTTGGAATAGAGCAGTCGGATCTCATGCAAGTATGTATGATGTGTTTTATGAGAATATAAATATTCAACATAATACTTTTGAAGGGTTAGGGGATTTCGCAGTTACTTTATTAAAAGCGAAAGATTCAACTGTTACAAACAATCAATTTATAAATTGTGAGGGTGGCATACGCTATTTAGCAGTACCAACAGGTAAATATTCTGTAGATATCCATAAATTAAATAGAGGCGGACAAGCAGGGTCAACTATTTTGATAGGTGATAATACATTTAAAGATATTAAAAGTAAACCAAGTATTTTAATTAAAAGTTATGAAGACGTTATGAATAAAGATATTTATATTTATAATAATCATTTTGAAGGAGAATCTTCAAATAATATTAAATTCATTAAGACGACAGATATTTATTTATACAATAACCGTAATTTAAGCAATATCAAACAAGATCAAGTTGAGAATCTTATTCATATTTAATTAAAATGGAGGACATGATGAATAGCATAGACCGTTATATTGAACAAATAGATGAAAAGAAAAAAGAAACATATATTCATTTGCTAGATACAATCAAAACACATTTACCACCAGGATATGAACTAGTCATGCAATACGGTATGCCGACATTTGTAGTACCTTTAGATAAATATCCAAAAGGTTATTTAAATAGAGCAGACGAACCACTTCCGTTCATTAGTCTTGCTGCTCAAAAAAATCATATTGCCTTATATCATATGGGCTTATATGGGATGAAAGAATTGAAAGAATGGTTTGAAGACAGATACAAAGAGCAAGTACCAACTAAATTAAATATGGGGAAAAGTTGTATTAGATTCACAAACAATAAAAACATACCCTTTACTTTAATAGGTGAGTTGAGTGAAAAAGTCACTGTAGATGAATGGATACAAAAATATGAATCAGGACATAGAAATCAAAAATAATAGTTTTAGTGATGATTACTTGAATTATACGAGAATGCTTTATTTTATGCATAAAATTGGAGATTTGTATCGATTTTGCAAAGTGCTGACGCCTGAGGGAATAGTATGAGCGAGAGACTACAGGCTCGAGCCATACCCTAGGCAAGCATGCACGAACAAAATCGTAGATTATAAAATAACACCCTATTTACTGAATAAATCAGTAAATAAGGTGTTTTTTAATTTGAGTTAGGAATTATATCCCAAACGATTTATTTATGTAATTCGCTTATCAAAATTACCTAGCACTTTTACATTAAAGTCTAATGTTTTTAGGATTGTGATTACTTTCTTCATTTCTACATCTTCAGCGCTACAATCTGCTTGAACAAAGAAATGATACATGCCGAGTTGCGTTTTGAGTGGTCGTGACTCAATCCATGATAGGTTGATATTAAACAAAGCAAATGTATTTAATATACTTGCTAATAAGCCTGGTTTATCTTGGTCAGGAGTAATTAATAAAATACTATCTGTTGCTTTTTCAACATGTTTTTCTTCAGCTGATAAAATTAAAAATCTTGTTGTATTATGTGGATAGTCTTCGATGTGTTCATGCAATGCTTCAACATCGTCATTAGATTTTTCTAAACCAATTGGTGCAATTGCGCCAGTATGTGCATCTATTTCATCTAAACTTTGAACGGTACTATCAGAATATCTGTATGCAAAGTTATGATTTTTAATAAATTTAGATGTTTGATTGATCGCAGGGGCAATAGAAACAACTTCTTTAATATCTTCTAATTTTGCACCTTTTTGAACATAAAGAGAAAATGATATATCTAGATGTAATTCGTCTATAACGTGGATTTTCTGTTCTGTTAATGAATCGGCAATGATGTTGATCGTACCTTCGATAGAATTTTCAATTGGGGCAATTGCGATGTTTTCTGGGTCAGTTTCAATTGCTTTAACCACTTCGTATAAATTTGACTTAGGAATATATTCATTAATTTCATCTGGCTTATATTTAAGTGCTGCCATATGTGAAAATGTACCTAGTGGTCCTAAATAATATAACTTCATAAATGACTTCCTTTCTAATGCATTGGACAACCTTTTTGATTTTGTCTATATAAAAAGTTTGGACTTCTCATCTCATTATCATAGCCTTTATGATAATTATGTACAAGTGAAGGTGAAAGAGGAGGTGCAAGCCAACTCCATTTTCCGGTCACTTTTCTATTAGCTTTACATTCATTTTCTTCAAATTTCTTAAATTGTTTAGAAGCATTATAATGATCAACAATTGCAACACCCGCTTCTTTATACGAATGATAAATAGCATAATTAAACTCTACTAAAGCTCTATCTCTCCAGTAACTTGATGTTGTCGTCGTATCAAAATCAAATGCTTCTGCAATATCTTTTAATTTATTATAGCGATATTGATCAGTAAAATTTCTAACGCCTATTTCAGTTTCCATGTACCACCCGTTGAATGGGGCAGTATGATAATATATACCACCAATTTCTAAATCCATATTTGAAATGATGGGTACTGCATACCATTTCAGTTGTAGTGATGCTAACTTAGGATACTGTTTATGAGTGATGTCAATTTCTTTAATGAGTTCTTGTGGATATTGATGGATTTTAGGGCGTTGTTGATTAATTCGATACATTAATGGAAGTACATCAAAATCAGTTTGAGGACTTTGCCAATTTAAATGGCGTGCTAATTTCGTCATTTCAATAGATTTAGGGTCGCCCTTATCTCCGTATCCTGCATATCTAATCAATTGTTCATTCATAATTTCTATTTGGTTGTTATATATGCTGATCATGGGTTTGATTTTTCCATCATTTGTAGCATCTTTAATGTGATCTTCAATTGAAGCGATAAATGTTTGTTCATCTTGAATATGTCTTAAATCTCTAACCGTCAATTTATCCCAAAATAGTCTACCAATACATCTATTTGAATTTCTCCAAGCTACTTTCGCACCATATTCTAATTCCTCGGTAGTGTGGGTATAAGTACCAGTTTGTGAAATTTCATGTTCTATTTCTTGTATTCTTTTATTCATTTGTAATTCTGATATTTCTAATTCTTTATACATATCGTTAATAAAAGCAGTCGCTTTATCTCGTAACATAAATACACCTCTATGTACTAGTATAAGCGACTGCTAATTTTTGACAATATATGAATTATGACAATTTACCAATTATTAATGTCTTGTCGTTCACCTTTAAAGTTACCTGACTTTTTATGACGTTCTTTCAATACTGATATGACATCTTCAAATTTAACGCCTCTATCATGTAGTAATACGAATAAATGATAAAGTACATCAGCGACTTCATTTGTGAGTTCTAATTTGTCATTTTTCATAGCTGCAATAACGACTTCAAACGACTCTTCTCCATATTTTTTAGATATTTTATCTATACCTTTATTAAGTAAATAATTTGTATATGATTTTGGATTATTAGAATCAACACTTTCTTGAATAGTCGTTTCTAATGATTCAAGCGTGTAAGGTTCTTCAGTATTAAAGCAACTAACAGATCCAGTATGGCAAGTAGGGCCATCAGGATTGACTTGTAATAAAATCGTATCTTGGTCACAATCTAATTGTATCTCGATAATATGCTGGATATGATTGGACGATTCGCCTTTTTTCCATAGACGATCTTTACTTCTTGAATAAAACCAACAGACTTTATCTTGAATGGTTAAGTTATAAGCTTCTTCATTCATATAACCTAACATTAATACTTGTCCAGTTTGGTAATGTTGTAGGATGGCTGGTACAAGACCTTTAGAAAAATCAGGTGCTAATTCACTCATCGTACATTCACTCCTTCATTAGATAAATGTGTTTTGACTGCTTGTATCGTTGTTTCTTTATCGTGAAAAATACTTGCAGCGAGACCTGCAGATACATCCGTTTGTTTAAATAAATCAACAAAATGCTGACTATTACCGCCACCACCTGATGCAATAACAGGTAAAGAAACCCGTTGATTAATTTCAGTTAATAAACGATGATCAAATCCTTGTTTAACACCATCGTAATCCATACTGGTAATTAATAATTCACCAGCGCCGAGATTTTCAACTTCTTGAACCCAATCTAACACACGTTTATCTGTTCTCTGTTTACCACCATGAGTATAACAATACCAATCTTGATGTTCTTCTTCCCATTTAGCATCAACTGCGATACAGATACATTGTTTTCCGAACTTATCACTCGCTTCACGAATAAATGCTGGATTACGCAAAGCACTTGAGTTTAATGAAATTTTATCAGCACCATGATTAAGTAATACCGAAATATCTTCAAGTGTACTAATACCACCACCAATAGTAAGTGGTATGAATAATTTTGAAGCTGTTTCTGATATGATATCTAACATCATTTGATGTCCATTTTCTGTCTTAGAAATATCTAAGAACACAAGCTCATCTGCCGCTTCTTGATTATAATATTCAGCTAATTCAACTGGATGTCCAATATCTCTCAAACCTTTAAATTTTATGCCTTTAACGACACGTCCATCTTTAACATCTAAGCATGGGATGATTCTTTTTTTGATCATTCAATACCCTCCCAAAATGCATCCGTATTTGCTGCTTTTCCAACAATTGCAGCGTGTACATTTAATGCATCCAGTTGATCTATGTCATCTTTATTTCTTATACCACCAGATGCAATGACAGGAATAGATGTAGATTGTACTAATTTACCTGTTAATGCAAAGTTTGGTCCAGACATTTTTCCGTCTTTTGAAATATCTGTATAGATAATTCCGCCGAGAGGGAATGTGTTGATTTTTTCAATAAAATCAAATAGGTCTATACCGGCATCATCGAGCCAACCGTTTAGTTTGATTTTTTCAACATACGCATCGACAGATAAATATATTTTGTTAGGGAACTTATTAGTCACTTCTTTTAACCAGTCTAAGTCTTGTATGCCTTTAGTGCCGACGATAATGTACTCAACGCCTTTATTTAAATATGATTCAATTGTTTCAACACTTCGAATACCGCCACCAACTTCAATTGGTAAATGAGTTAAACTGACGAGTTGTTCTATGTAATCTGCTTCTGTTGGTTGTTGATTTTTAGCGCCGATTAAATCGATAACATGAATTCTAGAAACTTGTTTAAATTTTGAATAGAAAGCAATTGCTTCTTCAGCAGTTCTAGGCATAGATTCTTTAGAATCATATTTACCTTCAGTTAATCTCACGCTTGTGGAGTCTATTAAATCTATTGCTGGCCAAATTTCAATCATTTAAAAAACCTTCTTTCAATGCTTGGTCTAGTATTTTGAGTCCATAATCACCACTTTTTTCTGGGTGGAATTGTATACCGATAATATTTTCTTGTTGCACGATAGCAGTAATTGGTTGTCCATAATCTGCTGTAGCAACTATAGGTAGATCAGTAGAGACATGATAAGAATGTATAAAGTAAACATCACCATCAAGAAGTGGATGTTCACTTTGTAAATTGTTCCATCCTAAATGAGGAACAGGGTAGGGACTCTCTATAGGTATAACGTTCCCTTGCAATAAATTTAATCCTTTTGTTGAACCTTCCGCACTGTATTCAAATAACACTTGCATACCTAAACAAATGCCAATGATTTTATGCGTATCTTTAATATCTTTAATCACTTTGTCTAGACCACTTGATGTTAATTGTGTCATAGCATCTTTGAAGTGCCCGACACCAGGAAGAATGACATGTGTACTATTTTTTATAGTTTCTTCATCTGAAGTTAATATGGCATCATATCCTAAATGTAAGAGGGCACGTTCAATATTTTTAATATTGCCAAGTCCATAATCAATGATTGCAATCATTATTCAATCACACCCTTAGAAGAAGGGATACCTGCATAATCATCTTGTGTTAATGCGATTTTTAAACTTCTAGCAAATGCTTTAAAAATCGCTTCGATTTCATGGTGCGTATTGCCACCTCTAATTAAATCGATATGTGTTGTTAACCTTGCATTAATCACAAGTGCTCTAAAGAATTCCTCAACAAGTTCTGTATCAAATGTGCCAACTTTTTCACGAGAAAATGTCGCATTAAATGATAAATATGGTCTGCCACTAATATCCGTTACAACACGTGCTAAAGTTTCGTCCATTGGTATATAGAATGAACCATATCTCGTAAATGATTTTTTATCCTTAACGACTTCAAGCAGTAATTGACCTATTACAATGCCAATATCTTCAACAGTATGATGGTCATCTACATGTGTATCTCCATCAACTTCTATATTTAAGGCAATACCACTATGAAAACTAAACAACGTCAACATATGGTCTAAAAAACCAACACCTGTATTAATGTGTGAATCTTCTCCATCTAATCGTAGTTGAATTTTGATATCTGTTTCTTTAGTTGATCTTTCTTTTTGATAAGTCATATTCTTGTCTCCATTCTTTAACGATTTTTTCAAGTTCATTTAATTCAGATTCTGTAGCAATAGAGTATCTAACAGTTTGTTGCATGTTTGGTTCATCATAAAATCTTGGTAAATAGCCATGGTCATAAATATACTGACCTAATGATTCTGCTAAATCTCCATAAGTTAATACGAAATTTGTTTTTGAAGGTATGACATGGATAACATCGCTCACATGTTGTTCAAAAATATTTCTTAATTGAATACTCAATTGTCTTTGTTGTGTTAATAATGAATGTACAAGTTCTTTGTTACTGAAAATTTCAGTCGCAATATTTAAAGTTAATGTGTTTAAAGGATACGGATGTGCGATACGATTTAAAGTTTGAATGGTCTTCTCAGTTGAAATGACGATGCCGACTCTTAAACCAGCTATTGCAAATGCCTTACTTAACGTACGCATTTGAATGATATGGTCTTGCAATTCAATATCATATGCATCTCCAAAATCTAAATAAGCTTCATCAATAATAAAATAACCACCAATTGCCTTCATTTCATTCGCAATTTCTTCTAAAAATGATTTAGGATATTGAATGCCTGATGGATTATGAGGCACACTCATAATGAAAAATGCTGGCTTTAATTCTTGGATTGATTGCTTAATTTTATCTAATGAGAATGTATAGTCATCTTCTGCATCAACATAATGAATAGGGCGATTAATCTGATGTGCATATGCTGTATACATGAAGAAATCTGGATTAAGCGTTAGGACAGGTCCATCGGGTAATGCAATCATGCATTTTTGAATCCACTCATCTGAACCATTCGCTGCAGAAACTTGGTTAGGTGATAATTGATAGTAGTCTGCATAAGACTTGATAAAGGCATCATATTCCTCATCAGGATAAAAATTAAAATTTGAATTGGCGATAATATTTTTTAAAGTTGCATTATCTAATGCAGGAATAGGGCTTTCATTCTTGTTTATTCTAATCATGTTTCACGACTCCTCGTTGTTTGTTAATCTCACTTCTAAAGATTGTTTATGTTGATATAAACCTTCTTGTTCAGCTAAAGCTATAGCACTAGGTGCAATACTTTGATAAGTGTGTTCATCTAGATGAATAACAGAATGACTCGTTAAGAAATCATTGACTGTTAAGCCATTCGAGAATCTTGCTGTTTTATCAGTCGGTAATACATGACTTGGTCCAGCAGCATAGTCACCAATTGCTTCTGGTGAGTATTGACCTAAGAACATTGCTCCGACGTATTTAATTTTACCAATATATTTACTTGGATCAGTCGTTTGAATGGATAAATGTTCTGGCGCAATATAATTAATGACATCTATCGTTTCGTTAATATCACGCGTTAAAATTGGATAATGATAATTTTTGATACTTTGTTCGATGATCTGTTTTCTTGGTGCTTGATCTATAGCTTGTTGTAGTTTCTGTTGAACTTTTGTTAAGAATGAAGAATCTGTTGAAACTAGAAATGTTCTAGCCTGTTCATCATGTTCTGCTTGCGCTAATATATCTTGAATGATGTAATCTACATTTGAATTTTCATCAGCAATAAGTGCGATTTCACTTGGTCCAGCTATTTGATCAATACCAACTACACCGTATAATAACTGTTTACTTAATGAAACAAATTGGTTACCAGGTCCAACAATTTTATCTACTTTCGGAATTGTTTCCGTACCGAAAGCTAGTGCAGCGATACTTTGAGCGCCACCTACTTGGAATACACGATCAACACCCGTAATATGGCATGCAGCAAGTATAGCTGGGTCGATACCATCTTTTTGAGGTGGGGTAACAACAATAATTTCTTGAACATTTGCTACTTTAGCAAGGGTAGCTGTCATCAGAACTGTTGATGGGTAACTTGCTTTTCCACCTGGTACATAGATACCGACTTTTTCAATAGGGTGATAAAGTTGGTAAGTTTGACCTGTAGTTACATTTTCATGTTTAATTTTTTGTTGGAAATTTTTAATTTGTTCAAAGCTTGTTTCAAGTGCTGATCTTAAAGTATCTGATATAAGGTTGATACTGTTTTTTATATCATATTGTGGGACTTCAAGTTGTTCTAAATCAACATTGTCAAATTTCTTGTTATAACGAAATAAAGCTTGGTCTTGATGTTCTTTTACATCTTGGATAATTTTTTTAACATCTTCAGTATTACTTTCGTCTGTTAATCTATCTTGTTCAAATTTATTTATGAATTCTGTTTTAGATAGCATTCATCGACACCCCGATTTCTTCTATAAATGATTCAATCATATTTGATTTACTAAAAAATGCATGTTTATTTGTAATCAATTTAGCATTGATGTCACCGATGGATTCTTTTTCAACGAGTCCATTAGATTTTAATGTCGTACCTGTTTGGACGATATCAACGATTGCATCAACCATGTTCACTACTGCTGCTAATTCTACAGATCCTGATAATGGAATAATTGAGACATCTTGTCCTTTATTTTTAAAATATGCTTTCGTCGTTTTAACATAAGTCGTCGCAATTTTTTTATATTCTGTTACTTCAGGTTTACTTGCAACAGCAAAGTGACAATAACCAAAAGGTAAATCAACTAAGTTGTTTACATTGAGTTTATCTTTTTCATCAAGAATATCACTGCCTGTAATACCTATATCAGCAATGCCTTCTTCAACATAAGTTGATACATCATTTCCTTTAACAAGAATAAATCTAACGTTCGCAACTTCAATTTGAAGTTTACGTTCTCTATTATTTAAGGCGTCTGCCCATTTTGGGTTACCATTTTCATCAATAAATTTTATGAAATCTTTTAATAAACGTCCTTTACTTAATGCAACTGTTAACATAATGACCTCCTATGATAGTTGAATACCAAATCCAAAACCTTCTAACGTACCGTTATAATGTCCGCCTGATGCGATTGGATTTCGATTGTTATTTTCATAAAGCTGAATGAAGCTCCCAACATAATATGATTTTGGGGGCATTGTTGTTATATCTAAATGTATATGGTTAATACCTGATGCTTCTAATGTCGCTTTCCAATATTGTAAAGATTTATAAGTTGGATGGTCAGTATCAGCAAAAGTTGTTAAAAAGTCTAATTGTTGATGAGTAGGTGTTTTAAGTAATTGTACGAGTGAATGATTTTGTGAAAGTAGTTTAGAAATTTTTGAAATATTTCTTTCACTAATAGCCGTAAATAATTCTTCGTTTTGTTCTTCTTTAGAAAGTAAAAGATCAAATAATTGATAATGTCCAATAACAGCAAAATCAACATTTAAATCAAGTTCATTTTGGATAAAGTCATGTATATATTCATAACATTGCAACATGTCATTCCTTTTAGGATTAAAGATTTCAACACCTAAATTTGTATATATATGTTCATTAATTGCGATAGGGCCAGCATATGTTACGGAACGTGCATCAAGGTTATATTCACGACTATAATGTTGGATTTGATCCGTCCAATCATTTCTTAAACTATAAAATGCATCGCCATTTTTCCAAATGCTTCTAGTATCTAAACTATTCAAATCATCTTGTGTTAATTGTTTCCAATGAAGCTTTTCTATAAAACTCATATCTATCACTTCGAAATCTCGAGCACTAAAATATTTTAGAAATTTAAGTTCTTTTTCTTTCTTTTGAATAACGTCATCTCTGTATTTTACATAATCCATATTATAAACCTCGCTTTTACTCTCTACCAAGTTAAAGTATTTATTTAATTATAAATGATACTATAACATGCATAACGAAACATATCAATTGAAAGTTCTGAATATTTAAAATATCAAAAAAATATATAAAAAATAAACCCATAGACATTTGAATTAGTCAAAGTCTATGGGTTTAAATTATATTATAGTGATGCGATTTTAATTTTTATGAATAGCTTAAATTACGCTTCAACTTTTGTAGGTGTTCTATGAATAAGTAATAGAATAAACACGATAAATACAAATGCAGCAATCATCGTAAAGAATATTGTGCCGTTTGATAATTGTATAATCGTTCCTCCAAGCATTGGGCCAATGATACTACCAACACTAAATGACATGGCTATCATTAAATTACCAGCTGGTAGATTATGCTTTGGTGTTAAATCTGTCATAAAGCTTACACCTAAGCCATAAAATGAACCTGTGAATAATCCGGCGATTAAGAATAATCCCATCATAATAAATGTACTCGTTGGTAAAAAGTCTCCTAACATAAACACGATGCTGCCGATTAATGTTAATCCAGTTAATACTTTCTTTCTACCATGAATATCACTAAACATACCTAATGGAACTTGGAAAAGAATAGCACCAAGACTAAATGCAGGTAAGATTAATGTAATACTTGTGACATCAAGTCCATTTCTTAAACCATAAACAGGGAAGTTACTATGTAATCCTGCTTCAAATAATCCATATAATAATGGAAACATAAACGCTATCCATGATGTTCTTATAACATCTCCAAAGTTTTTTAACGTATTTAATATACTGACTGGTCTAACATTAGATGAAGGGAATTCATTGTGTATTAAAAGGACTAATGAAATTGTTATTAATGAAAGTATTGCTGAAAGGATAAATGGTAAAGCTTCCGAAACGTCTACAAGTTTAGCTAATAGGGGTCCTAACATAAAACCTGCTGAGAAACTGAAACCATAAACAGAAATCGTTCTTCCTAATTTTTCTTTAGGTGTAATATGTGTTAACCAAGTTTGCGTGCTAAAGTGTAACATATTATCACCAATTCCAATTAATAGTCTTAAAATAAACCAAATAGATAATGTCTTTAAAGTTGGAAATAACAATAAAGATAAAGCAACTATGGCTCCACCAACTAATATCATATATTTAAACCCAGACTTTCTAACAAGCCCTTCGATAAAGAATGATGACAAGAATACACCTATATATAATGAAGTTGCATGTAAACCATTCAATGAACTTGAAATACCATTACGTTCAAAGATGACCGATATAAGTGGTAAGAGCATTCCTTGTGAAAAACCAGAGACAGCTACAGTAATTGAAAGTATAATAAATAATTTTTTGAATGAAGAATTTTTCATTTGTATGCCTCCTTGTAAATTTTACATCTTTAGTATTTTATCACAGAGGTAAATGACTTGATATATTTAAGTTACTTTTTAATTTTTAATTTAAAAAGTATGATAAAATAATATAAAATTAGATAACCTGAGGAGTATTGAATAATGTATAAATATGAAGACGATAGTTTGATGTTACACACGGATTTATATCAAATCAATATGGGTGAAACTTATTGGAATGATGGTATTCATGAGCGTACTGCTATTTTTGATTTGTATTTTAGAAGCATGCCATTTAATAGCGGCTATGCTATTTTTAGTGGATTAGAAAGAATTGTGCAATTTATTGAGCATTTTAAATTTACAGAGTCAGATATTGAATATTTAAGAGAAGTTGGATATCAAGATGATTATTTAGATTATTTAAAGTCATTGCGATTTACAGGGAATATTAGAGCAATGAAAGAAGGGGAACTTTGTTTCAATAATGAACCACTCATTAGAGTAGAAGCGCCACTTATTCAAGCACAGCTCATTGAAACTGCACTTTTAAATATCGTGAATTTCCAAACGTTAATTGCGACTAAGGCAAGTAGAATTAAACAAGTTGTTCGTGATGAAATTGTAATGGAATTTGGTACTAGAAGAGCGCAAGAAATGGATGCTGCGATTTGGGGTGCTAGAGCTGCGATGATTGGTGGATTTGATTCTACAAGTAATGTCAGAGCTGGTAAATTATTTGGTATTCCGATTTCAGGAACACATGCGCATTCAATGGTTCAAACATACGATGATGAATATACAGCGTTTAAAAAATATGCTGAAAGACATAAAAATTGCGTGTTTCTAGTAGATACTTTCCATACTTTAAAATCAGGTGTGCCGAATGCGATTAAAGTAGCGAAAGAATTAGGAGATAAAATTAATTTTATCGGTATTCGACTAGACTCAGGAGACATCGCTTATTTATCTAAAGAAGCAAGAAGAATGTTAGATGAAGCTGGCTTTACAGAAGCAAAAATCTTCGCTTCAAATGATTTAGATGAACAAACAATTACAAGTTTAAAAGCACAAGGTGCAAAAGTAACGGCATGGGGTGTCGGTACGAAACTGATTACAGCATATGATCAACCTGCATTAGGTGCTGTATATAAACTTGTAGCAATCGAAGAAGAAAATGGTGAATTATCAGATCGCATCAAAATTTCTAACAATGCTGAAAAAGTTACAACACCAGGTAAGAAAAATGTTTATAGAATTATCAATACTAAAACGAATAAATCTGAAGGCGATTATATTACATTAGAAGATGAAGAGCCGAATAAAGAAGAACGTCTAAAAATGTTCCATCCTGTTCACACTTATAAAATGAAATATATCAAACATTTTAAAGCTGTCGATTTACATCATGACATTTTTAAAGATGGTAAACGTGTGTATACACTTCCAGAAATTAAAGAAATTAGGGAATTTGCTTTTAACAATTTAGATATATTATGGGAAGAAAATAAACGTTATTTAAATCCTGAAGAATATCCAGTAGATTTGAGTAAAGCATGTTGGGATAATAAAAATAAAAAGATATTCGATGTAGCTGAAAGAGTAGCAGAAGCGATAAAGGATGTGGAAGAGTCATGAGAGATTTACAATCAATCATTGTCAAAGAAATGAATGTTAAAAAATCAATCGATCCCAAAAAGGAATATGAAGAAATTAAGCAGTTCTTAAAATCTTACGTTAAAGCACATAGTTTTGTTAAATCTTTAGTGTTAGGTATTTCTGGCGGGCAAGATTCAACATTATTAGGTAAAATCGCGCAATTAACTGTAGATGAATTAAATGCTGAAGAAAATCATCAATATGAATTTATCGCAGTAAGGTTACCTTATGGTGAACAATTTGATGAACAAGATACACAAGATGCATTAGATTTTATCAATCCAAGTAAACGTGTAACAGTCAATATTAAACCGGCAGTGGACGCGAGTATTCAATCTTTAAAAGAAGCGGGCGTTGAATTAACTGATTTTCAAAAAGGTAATGAAAAAGCGAGAGAACGAATGAAAGTTCAATATTCAATTGCTTCAGCTAATAGCGGACTTGTACTTGGTACGGATCATTCTGCTGAAAATATTACAGGTTTCTATACGAAATTTGGAGATGGTGCTTGTGATGTTGCACCGTTATTCGGACTTAATAAACGCCAAGGCAAAGCCATTTTAAAATATTTAGGTGGTCCAGATCATTTAATCAATAAAGTACCAACTGCTGATTTAGAAGAAGATAAACCTGCTTTACCTGATGAAGAAGCGTTAGGCGTAACTTATGATGCAATTGATGACTTCTTAGAAGGTAAAAAAATCAGTGAGAAAGATCAAGAAATTATTCAAAATCACTATGTAAGAAATGCACATAAAAGAGAAATGCCTTATAACCGTTACACATGGCCAAAATAATGCGTGACTTTCATAAGTTTGCTTGATAAAATGATTCCAGTATTTTGATTTATGGAGGGTTTAAATGTCAGCTATATTAGATAATCCATGGTTAATGGTGCTATCTATATTTGTCATTAATATAGTATATGTATCCTGTTTAACAATGAGAACAATTTTAACATTAAAAGGATATCGATATGTGGCCGCTGCTGTTAGTGTACTTGAAGTAGTTGTTTATGTTATCGGGTTAGGTTTAGTAATCAATAGTCTTGACCAAATTCAGAATATATTAGCTTATGCGCTTGGATTTGCTGCAGGCATCATTGTCGGCATGAAGATAGAAGAGAAAATTGCATTAGGATATATCGTTGTGAATGTTACAACAGCTGAATATGAAACAGATTTACCAAGAACGTTAAGAGATTTAGGTTACGGTGTTACACATTACGTTGCTAAAGGACGAGATGGTGATCGCTTAGTGATGCAAATTTTAACACCACGTAGATTCGAATTAAAATTAATGGATACAATTAAACAATTGGATTCTAAAGCCTTTGTAATCGCTTATGAACCTAAGAATATACACGGTGGATTCTGGGTTAAAGGTGTACGAAGCAAAAAATTAAAGGCGTATGATACGGATGAAGTTTAGAGTAGAAGACAATGAAACGATTGAAATGTGTCTCAAAAGAATGAAAGCTCAAGGTTATACACCTGTAAAAAGATTTGAAAAACCTGTATTTATTGAGAAAGAAAATGGTGACATTGAAGTTCTTAAACAAGAAATACAATTCGTAGGTAAGAAAATCAAAGAATGATTATAAATCTGGGACATGAGAATGTGGCCCAGATTTTTTTCTACTTTTAGTTTATTCTCCTAGTGTTACAATATATAATGAAAGATATTAGGAATAAAATTATAAATCACGAACAATTTTGTATTTTTTATAAACAATGTACGTGTTCGTAGAAGTCTGTTATACTATAAATGACTAAAATATGTTAGGAGAATTTATCAATGATTGAACGTTATTCAAGAGAAGAAATGGCTAATATTTGGACAGAACAAAATCGTTTTGAAGCTTGGTTAGAAGTTGAAATACTAGCTTGTGAAGCATGGAGTAAATTAGGACACATTCCTGCAGAAGATGTAAAGCTTATAAGACAAAATGCTAAGGTCGACGTTGATAGAGCTAAAGAAATTGAACAAGAAACACGTCACGATGTTGTGGCATTCACAAGACAAGTTTCTGAAACTTTAGGTGAAGAACGTAAATGGGTACATTACGGTTTAACTTCAACAGATGTTGTTGACACAGCGTTAAGTTATGTCATTAAACAAGCAAATGAAATCATTGAAAAAGACTTAGAAAGATTTTTAGAAGTATTAAAAAATAAAGCAATCGAACATAAAACGACTTTAATGATGGGTAGAACACATGGTGTACATGCTGAACCAACAACATTTGGTATTAAAATGGCACTATGGTATACAGAAATGAAACGTAACTTAGAAAGATTTAAACGAGTTCGTGAAGAAATTGAAGTTGGAAAAATGAGTGGTGCTGTTGGTACATTTGCAAACATTCCACCAGAAATTGAAGAGCATGTATGTACAGAATTAGGATTAGGTTGTGCGCCAGTTTCTACGCAAACACTTCAACGTGATCGCCATGCTTATTACATTGCGACATTAGGATTAATCGCAACATCTATCGAAAAATTTGCAGTAGAAGTTCGTGGTTTACAAAAAACTGAAACACGTGAAGTTGAAGAAGCTTTTGCTAAAGGTCAAAAAGGTTCTTCAGCAATGCCTCATAAACGTAATCCAATTGGTTCTGAAAATGTGACAGGTTTAGCACGTGTGATTAGAGGATATATTACGACTGCTTATGAAAATGTACCATTATGGCACGAAAGAGATATTTCACATTCATCTGCAGAAAGAATTATGTTACCAGACGTAACAATCGCATTGGATTATGCATTAAACAGATTTACGAATATCATCGATCGTTTGACAGTATATCCAGAAAACATGAAACGTAATATCGATAAAACATTTGGTTTAATTTATTCACAACGTGTTATGTTAACGTTAATTAATAAAGGTATGGTAAGAGAAGAAGCATATGATATCGTTCAACCAAAAGCAATGGAATCATGGGAAACTCAAACACCATTTAGAACATTAGTAGAACAAGATGAAAAAATTACAAACTTGTTAAGTACTGAAGAATTAGACGAATGCTTCAATGAGAAACATCATTTAAATCAAGTCGATACAATATTCAGAAGAGCGGGTATAGAATAAGACACATTTTACTGTACTTTAATAGGTTAGTGCGTTAAAATGCAATTAATGAACTTATATTAAACAGGGGTTGATTTTTTGCAAATTGAAAAATTAAGAGGAAAAGCATTAGATGAACTATTTGATGCAGTTCTTACACTAGAAACTCGAGAAGAATGTTATCAATTTTTTGATGATTTATGTACAGTAAATGAATTACAGTCATTGTCACAAAGATTACAAGTGGCTAAAATGATTAAACAAGGATACACTTATGCTCATATAGAAAAAGAATCAGGTGCTTCAACTGCAACAATTTCAAGAGTTAAACGCTCATTGCAATGGGGTAATGATGCATATACGATGATTCTTGAAAGAATGAATATTGACTTCGAAAAATAATCATAAATATGTATGAGGGGGAGCGAGACAGAAATCTAATTTGTGAAAAAGATTTCGTAGTCTCGCCCCGGCAAAGATGGCTAAAGTTGAAAAAGTTTGAAACAAGCGCATTTCAATTCAGTCATCTACTGCCAAATGACTAAGAGAGACTGAGACATTTTATTATGTCTCAGTCTCTTAATTGGTTAAAATAGTATAATAATAGTAAATTTTATGAAATAAGGAGCTTTACGCATGAAGAAATTATTTTTAATAATTGGCATATCTACTTTAGTATTAAGCGCATGTAGTGATGATCAGAATACAGATAATCAATCAACTAAAGAAGAACATACTCAAAAAGATAAAAAAGAGACAGCACAAAAATCTAAAAAGCAAGAACAAAAGAAACATAAAGTGACAAAGAAAGATGGCATCACATATGTTGACGGGCATGTTTTTGTAAATAAAAAAGTAGGCTTACCTCATGATTATGCCCCAGGTGAAAATAGTACTGCAAGAAATCAATTAAATAAACTAATACAAGATGGAACGAATGAAGGTTTAGACTTAGTATTTAGAAGCGGATATCGTTCTTATGAAAATCAAAAACAACTATATAATGATTATGTAGCAAGAGATGGTGAAGAAGCGGCCAACCAATATAGTGCTAAACCAGGACAATCAGAACATCAGACAGGATTAGCATTTGATGTAGGTTCAAACTCAGCAACTGATGATTTTAGAAAGTCATTCGGTAATACAAACGAAGGAAAATGGATTAAAACACACGCACATCAATATGGATTTATCATTAGATATCCATTAGGCAAAGAAAAAATAACAGGATACCAATATGAACCATGGCATTTAAGATATGTCGGTAAAGAATTAGCAGAAAAAATTTATAAGCAAGACACAACATTAGAAGAATACTTTGATTACGGTAAATAGAAGTTGTGAGAGAGATTGAATAGTCATAAGATCGTCAGAGTCGTGGCTTAAGTGGTGAATAAAGCCAAGAGATAGCTGAAGTCGTGGCTTAAGTGGTGAATAAAGCCAAGAGATCGACTAAGTCGTGGCTTAAGTGGTGAATAAAGCCAAGAGATAGCCCAAGTCATGGCTTAAGTGGTGAATAAAGCCAAGAGATAGCCCAAGTCATGGCTTAATGTGTGAATAAAGCCAAGAGATAGCCCAAGTCATGGCTTAAGTCCTGAGTAAAGCCAAGAGATTGTCTAAGTCATGGCTTAAGTCCTGAATAAAGCCAAGAAATCGTCCAAGTCGTGGCTTAAGTGGTGAATAAAGCCAAGAGATAGCCCAAGTCGTGGCTTAAGTCCTAAGTAAAGCCAAGAGATAGCTGAAGTCGTGGCTTAAGTGGTGAATAAAGCCAAGAGATAGCTAAACTCACACCTCAAAACTTCACAAACATACATCTTCACCTTAACCGTAATTCAAACATCGTAAGAAGCGAAATTTTTCGCTTCTTTTTTTATGATAATTGTCCTATTTCATTTCGGAATTTAATCTTAAAAATGCTATAATTAATCTTATGATAATTAAAGGAGTTTAAGTATGTACGATATAAATTTGTGGAGTCACGTATTTAAATTAGATCCAGCGAAATCTATATCAGATGAGGACTTAATGAAAATATGTGAATCTGGTACGGATGCTATTATAATTGGCGGTACTGATAATGTTACGGAAGATAATGTACTAAATTTAATGAGTAGAATTAGACGTTATCCGCTACCTTGCGCACTTGAAATTTCTAATATTGAAAGTGTTGTGCCTGGTTTTGATTTTTATTTTGTACCGAGTGTTTTAAATAGTAATAATGTTGACTTCCATAATGGCCTGCTTCAAAAAGCCGTTAAGGAATATGGCTATATGATGGATTTTGATGAAATTTTCTTAGAAGGCTATGTTGTCATGAATGAAGACAGTAAAGTAGCGCAATTGACAGGCGCGAATACAGATTTAGATGAAGACGATTTAATCAGTTATGCAAGAATGGTGGATAAACTTTATCATTTACCTATTTTTTATTTAGAATACAGTGGTAAGTATGGAAAAGTGGAAGAGATTAAAGCTGTTAAAGAACATTTAGAAAACGCCCGACTTATTTATGGTGGCGGTATAGATAATTTAGAAAAAGCGAAAGAAATGGCAGAATATGCTGACATAATTGTAGTCGGTAATGCCATTTATGAAGATTTGAAAAAAGCTTTACAAACAGTAAAAGTAAAACAATAAAGGAAGGTTTTTATGAACGCATTGTTAGATAGAATGAATGACGAACAGAAACAAGCAGTCAAAACAACTCAAGGGCCATTACTGATTATGGCAGGTGCAGGTAGTGGTAAAACGAGAGTATTAACGCACAGAATTGCGTATTTATTAGATGAGAAAGATGTTTCTCCTTATAATGTTTTGGCAATTACATTTACTAATAAAGCAGCTAAAGAGATGAAAGAAAGAATTAGCCATTTAGTTGGTCCTGAAGCTGAAAGTATTTGGATATCTACATTCCACTCAATGTGTGTAAGAATCTTAAGAAGAGACATTGACCGTATTGGAATTGAAAGAAACTTTACAATTATAGATCCGACTGACCAAAAATCAGTGATTAAAGAAATATTGAAAAAGCAAAATATAGATAGTAAAAAATATGACCCAAGAACATTTATTGGTGCGATTTCTAATTTAAAAAATGAATTAAAAACAGCAGAAGATGCTGAAAAAGAAGCTAGTGATTTTCATGCCAATATGGTTGCTAGTGTATACAAAGGCTACCAAGAAAAATTACTTAGAAATCACGCATTGGACTTTGATGATTTAATCATGATGACGATTCAATTATTTAATAGAGTGCCTGAAGTATTGGAGTACTACCAAAATAAATTCCAATATATTCATGTCGACGAATATCAAGATACTAACAAAGCACAATATACGCTCGTTAATTTATTAGCAAGTAAATTTGAAAATATATGTGTCGTAGGTGACTCTGACCAATCTATTTATGGTTGGAGAGGTGCAGACATTAAAAATATTTTATCATTTGAAGAAGACTATCCAAATGCACAAACAATTTTCTTGGAGCGTAACTATAGATCAACTAAGACGATTTTAACTGCAGCAAACGAAGTGATTCGTAATAATGCTGAACGTAAACCTAAAGCATTATGGACGGATAATAACTCAGGCGAAAAGATAAAATATTATGAAGCGACAACTGAAAGAGATGAAGCAGAATATGTCATCCGTCAAATATTAAAGAAAAAACAAGAAGGCTATAAAAACCAAGATATAGCTGTGTTATATCGAACAAATGCGCAATCACGTGTACTTGAAGAAACGTTCTTGAAATCTAATATTCCTTATACAATGGTTGGCGGAACAAAGTTCTATGACAGAAAAGAAATTAAAGACATTTTGAGTTATTTAAGATTAATTTCAAATAGTAATGATGATATTAGTTTTGAAAGAATCATTAACGTACCTAAAAGAGGTATTGGACCGACATCAGTTCAAAAAATTGCTCAATATGCAGCGATGAATCAATTGAGTTACTTTGATGCATTAGGAGAAGTTGATTTTATCGGTTTATCTAAAAAAGTTACTGAAGAAGGCGCAGCATTTTATGAGATGATGAACAACTTTATGCAACAACAAGAGTTCTTATCAGTAACTGAAATTGTAGAACAAATACTAGAAAAATCTGGTTATAGACGTATGTTAGAGAACGAACAAACGATTGAATCACAAAGTAGACTTGAGAATATTGATGAGTTCTTATCAGTACCAAGAGACTATGAGAAAAACACACCAGTTGAAGAGCAATCATTGATGAACTTCTTAACAGATTTATCACTCGTTGCAGATGTTGATGATGCAGATTTAGAAGCCGGTGTAACATTGATGACAATGCACTCAGCGAAAGGTCTAGAGTTCAAAGTTGTATTTATCATTGGTATGGAGGAAAGTATTTTTCCACACTTTAGAAGTCTTCAATCAGGTGAAGAACATGAAATGGAAGAAGAACGCCGAATTGCATATGTGGCTATTACGAGAGCCGAAGAAGAGTTACACTTATCTCATGCGACAACTCGTACATTGTTTGGTAGATCTCAAGCGAACTTAAAATCAAGATTTTTAAAAGAAATTCCAGAAGATTTACTGGATGGCGTGAAACCAAAAACATCATTCAAGCAAAAACAAACATCAACACCTAAACGTAGTTTTGCAGGGCGTATGAATACGAAGCAGAAACCAGAAACATCATGGAATGTTGGGGATAAAGTAACTCATAAATCATGGGGTGAAGGAATGGTAAGTGCTGTGAATGATAAAAATGGTTCTGTTGAATTAGATATCATTTTCAAAAAAGAAGGACCAAAACGTCTATTAGCGCAATTTGCACCTATTGAGAAGAAAGGGGAGTAAACTATGGAAGATTTAAAATCAAGAGTTAATGAACTTCATCAATTGTTACATCGTTATAACCATGAATATCATGTGTTAGATAATCCAACTGTTCCGGACAGTGAATATGATCAATTATTGCATGAGTTAATCTCTATAGAAGAAAAGCACCCTGAACTAAAAACGGACGATTCACCAACAGTTAGAGTTGGTGGACCACCGTTATCTCAATTTGAAAAAATTAATCATGACACACCTATGTTGTCATTAGGTAATGCTTTTAATGAAGAAGATTTAAGAAGATTTGATCAAAGAGTTAGAGAAAAAGTAGACAATGTTCGCTACACTTGTGAATTAAAAATTGATGGCTTAGCGGTATCGTTAAAGTATGTAAACGGACGATTTGTTCAAGGATTAACGCGTGGAGATGGTACAACTGGTGAGAATATCACTGAAAATTTAAAAACGATCCATGCGATTCCTTTAACAATTAAAGAACCTCTTTCTATTGAAGTTCGTGGTGAAGCATATATGCCAAGAAAATCTTTTGTTTCTTTAAATGAACAAAAAGAACAAAATGGTGAACAACTATTTGCTAACCCTAGAAATGCCGCTGCTGGTTCATTAAGACAGCTTGATTCAAAATTAACTGCTAAAAGAAAGCTCGATATTTTCTTATATAGTGTTAATGACTTAACTGAAATAGAAGCGGATAGTCAATCAGAGGCATTAAATAATTTAGATGAACTTGGCTTTAAGACAAATAAAGAAAGAGAAACATTTGATGATATAGAAGGTGTATTATCTTTTATAAGTAAGTGGACTGAACAACGCAATAATTTATCATATGATATAGATGGTATTGTCATTAAAGTTGACGATTTAAGTCAGCAAGAAGAACTTGGATTTACTCAGAAATCACCAAGATGGGCAATTGCGTATAAGTTCCCAGCTGAAGAAGTCTTAACTACATTAACAGATATTGAATTAAGTATAGGTAGAACGGGTGTTGTGACGCCAACAGCGATATTAGAGCCTGTTAAAGTGGCAGGAACTACTGTTTCTCGTGCATCATTACATAACGAAGACTTAATCCATGAAAAAGATATCCGTATAGGGGATAAAGTTGTCATCAAAAAAGCAGGTGACATTATACCTGAAGTCGTTAAAAGTATTGCTGAAGAAAGAAGCGAAGATAGTGAAGTTTATCATATGCCAACACACTGTCCAAGTTGTGAGCATGAATTGGTTAGAATAGAAGGCGAAGTTGCTTTAAGATGTATTAACCCTAAATGTTCTGCTCAATTAGTAGAAGGTATGATTCATTTCGTATCACGACAAGCAATGAATATTGACGGTTTAGGAGATAAAATCATCGAGCAACTTTATCAAAATGATAAAATTAAAGACGTTGCGGATTTATATTATTTAACTAAAGATGATTTACTACCATTGGAAAGAATGGGCGAGAAGAAAGTTCATAAATTATTAACAGCAATCGAAGCTTCTAAAGAAAAATCACTTGAACATTTATTATTTGGTTTAGGTGTGAGACATTTAGGTACGAAAGCAAGTCGTGTAATAGCTGAAAAATATGAAACAATTGATCGTTTATTCGAAGTAACGATAGAAGATTTAACTGAAATTCCAGATGTTGGGCATAAGATGGCTCAATCACTTGTTACGTATATGGAAAATGATGATATAAAAGTATTAATCGATAAACTTAAACAGAAAAATGTTAACATGACTTATACAGGTATTAAGCAATCTGAAATCGAAGGTCATCCAGATTTTACTGGAAAAACATTCGTCTTAACTGGTAAAATGACAGAGATGACAAGACCTGAAGCAACAAAAGTAATCCAATCATTAGGTGCAAAAGTAACAGGAAGTGTCACTAAAAATACAGATGTTGTTATTGCTGGTGAAGATGCTGGATCCAAACTTGAAAAAGCTGAAAAATTAAATATAGAAGTTTGGTCAGAAGAAGATTGGTTAAACAAATATCGTAATATCAATGAATAGAGGTTAAAGATATGAAAAAAGGATTTCTTATTTTAGCGTCTGTAATATTGCTTACAGCATGTTCATCAGATACTACTCAAAAAGATAATCAAGATAAATCGGATAAAGAAAAAGAGCAAACAAAGCAAATTTCTACAGGTATGCAAATTTCCAGTGATTATTATCGAACATTACTACCTTTTAAAGTAAGTGCTGCTAGAGGATTAACTCAAGATAATATGATTTCTAGTTATAACAGTGAAGCATTTGAAAGTGGATTGTTAGATATAAGTAAACAAACATTTTCACCTGATGATTACTTATACAGAGATGGCCAATTCTTAGATAAAGATACTGTGAGGGCATATTTAGCACCTAAATTTACTAAAGCAGAAATCAAAGATATGAGTGATGATGAAAAAGAACAAAATAATGCTAGAGAAAACTTAGGATTGAATCCAACTCATAATGGAGAAACAGATCCTGAAAAAATAGCTGAGAATTCACCTACATATTTATCACATATCATCGAACAAGATTACTTCACAGAAAGTGATGCTAAAAAACAAAAGATTTCTGGTATGACGATTGGTTTAGCAATGAATAGTGAATATGTTTACCAAAAAGAAGAATATGGTGAAACATATACGAAGAAACTTGATAACAAAGAAGTAGAGAAAAAAGGTAAAGAAATGGCTGAAGAAATCCTTTCACGACTTCGTGTAAGAGATGACCTTAAAAATATTCCAATTAACTTTGGTATCTTTATACAGTCTGGAGAAGGTGACATCAAACCAGGTAAATTTGTTTCTTATGCTTCTAGTGAAGGCGGTAAGCGTAACGTTAAAAGTTGGGAAAAAATGAATCAAAAATATGTCACAATCCCATCAAACGATGCAGCAGATTTAGATGAAAATTTAAATTCTAATTTTGAACAGTTCAATCAAGACTTACAAAAATACTTCCCGAACTTTACACAATCAGTAGGAACAGGTAAATTTGATGACGATAAACTGACAGAACTAGAAATAAAAGTACCACTTGATTATTATGGAAAAGCAGAAGTAATTGGTGTGACTCAGTACGTAGCAGACCTATCTCAAAAATACTTTAAAGGTATAGATGATTTAGAAATCTCTATCGTAGACGGAGAAGAACCACAAGCATTAATTACGAAGACTAAAGACGATGACGAACCACAAATTCATATTTATAAATAATTAAAAAGAGAGTCTGGAACAGAGGAATGTTCCAGACTCTTTTCGTATTTTCGGAAATATGGGCCTGAACATTGCAAGTGGGGTGTGACAAGCAATGTTCAGGAGCTCGAATTTATCAAGACTGCCCAAACAAGATAAATATGAGCCCTGTATTTATCAAGATTGACCAAACAAGATAAATATGAGCCCTGTATTTATCAAGACTGCCCAAACAAGATAAATATGAGCCCTGTATTTATCAAGATTGGCCAAACAAGATAAATATGAGCTCTGTATTTATCAAGACTTACGAAACAAGATAAATAGAAGGTCTGTATTTATCAAGACTAGCGAAACAAGATAAATATGAGCTTCGTATTTATCAAGACTAGCGAAACAAGATAAATATGAGCTCTGTATTTATCAAGACTGGCCAAACAAGATAAATATGAGCTCTGTATTTATCAAGACTGGCCAAACAAGATAAATATGAGCTTCGTATTTATCAAGACTAGCGAAACAAGATAAATATGAGCTTCGTATTTATCAAGACAGGCCAAACAAGATAAATATGAGCCTCCTATATTGCTAGACTGTCCAAACAAGCAACATAGAACGCCCATATATTGCAAGACTGTCCAAACAAGCAACATAGATCGCCCATATATTGCAAGACTCCCTAAACAAGCAACATAGAAGCTCCCTATGTTGCAAGACTCCCTAAACAAGCAACATAGCCCCCAATGTTACAGCTATTTTTCCATAAAAAAGACTGGCACATTATATGTACCAGTCTCTTCCATATTAATCTTCTTTTAAGATACGTTTCATACGATCTAAGTTATCAATAACTTCTTTGTCTGGCTTTTTAGTAAATGAACTTACAATAACTGTAACGACGATGTTTGTGAAGAATCCTGGGATAATTTCGTATAATTCGAAAATACCGCCATGACTTTTCATCATAATCCAGAATAGTACGACGATTGAAGACGTAACCATACCTGCGATTGCACCGTTTTTCGTTAAGCCTTTCCAGTATAATGACATTAATACAAGTGGTCCAAATGCTGCACCGAATCCTGCCCAAGCATTACCTACAAGGTTAAGGATAGTGTCGTTTGGAGTCCAAGCAAGTAATATTGCCACAACTGCTACAGCTAATACTGCAAATCTACCTACCATAACAAATTCTTTATCTCTATCTGGTTCATAACCACGTTTTTTAGTTATGATTTTATAGAAGTCTTGTGTTAAAGCACTTGATGTAACGAGTAATTGAGATGAAATTGTACTCATAATAGCTGCTAAAATTGCTGCTAAGAAGAACCCGCCAACTAATGGGTGGAATAACACTTGACTCATTAAGATGAAGATTGTTTCTGGGTTATCAATTGTTTGGCTCGTGTCATGAATGTATGCAATACCAGTTAAACCAACTAAACATGCACCTAATAATGAAACTGCCATCCAACCGATACCGAATCTTCTTGCTGTTGGTAATTGTTTATGTGATTTAATAGACATAAATCTTACAATAATATGTGGTTGTCCAAAATAACCAAGTCCCCATGCAATTAATCCTATGATACTTACAACTGAAGTTCCTTTAAACCAATCTAAGTTTGTTGGTTTAACTTCTGCTACAGTGTGGAAAGTATCTAACCCGTTTAAAGTTAATAATGCTGCGATAGGTACCATAACCATCGCTATTAACATGATCACACCTTGGAAGAAGTCTGTTAGAGAAACAGCTAAATATCCTCCGAAGAATGTATATATTACAACGATACCAGCAGTTAAGATAATACCAAGACGATAATCCATACCAAATGCACTTTCGAATAAAGTACCGCCTGAAACCATACCAACTGAAGTATATAGTGTAAAGAATACTACAATGATAATACCTGAAATAATTTTTAAAGCATGTGTATTATCTGCAACACGTTTCTCGAAGAAGTCTGGAATGGTAATAGCATTTCCAGTATGTTCAGTATATACACGTAATTTCGGTGCTACTAATATGTAATTTAACCATGCACCTACTGTTAAACCGATAGCAAGCCAAGTTGCTGATAATCCAATACTGTAAACTTCACCAGGAAGTCCCATAATCATCCAACCACTCATATCGGATGCACCAGCGGATAATGCTGTTACATAAGGACCTATACTACGGCCACCTAACATGTACTCATCTAAATTGCTTGTTGATTGTTTATAAGCATAATAACCAATTGCTAATAGAACAACAAAATAGACTATAATCATGAAATAAGTTTGCCAGCCTGAAGCAACTCCAGTGCTCGCATCAATTTGTCCTAAAATAAACATATTCCCGCTCCTTTATTTAAATATTTTAAAGTTGCACGTTGACCATTATACACAAATGAAATAATAATCAAAGGGTAAAAAGTAAATTATCCGTATATTCAGTTTATCATTTATATAGAATGATGTCACAATTTGTTCATATTTAATATTGCTCTATGCCTTGCGGTGTAAATGTTTACAAAGGATATGCATATGACTTATTTTGCTCATAAAATTACGATGTAAACTTTTTTAAAAATTTTTAGCTTTTTAAAATTTGTTCCATGTCGTCAAACTTTTTAAGGTCATATTCAACAGGTGGTTTCGTCATTAAACTCACAATAACTGTTACAATCATACTTGAAATAAATCCAGGTATGATTTCGTAAAATTCAAAAATGCCACCATGATCTTTCATGAGTATCCAGAAAATAACGACTAATGAACCAGTCAAAATTCCTGCAATCGCGCCGTATTTAGTTAGACGTTTCCAATATAGTGATAATAATACTAAAGGTCCAAATGCTGCACCGAATCCAGCCCAAGCATTACCAACTAAATTTAAAATTGTATCATTTGGATTCCACGCGATATACATCGCAACGATTGATACAAGTAAAACAGATAAGCGTCCTACAAGAACGAATTCCTTTTCATGACTTTTATCTTGTAACGTTTTTCTGCGCAATAACATGTAAAAGTCTTGCGTTAATGCACTAGATGTTACAAGAAGCTGTGAAGAAATTGTACTCATAATCGCAGCTAAAATTGCTGCTAAGAAGAACCCTGCAATGAGTGGATGGAATAAAATTTGACTCATCACGATAAAGATTGTTTCTGGGTTTTTAACTTCTATATTAGTGTGTTCAACAAAAGCAATACCAATTAATCCTGTCATACAAGCACCTAATAAAGAAATTGCCATCCATGAAATACCAATTCTACGCGCTCTAGGCATTAGTTTATGCGTTTTGATAGACATAAAACGTACTATAATATGTGGTTGACCGAAGTAACCTAATCCCCAAGCGAGTAAACTGATGATACCAACTGTTGTTGTACCTTTGAACCAATCTAAATTCGTAGGCTTTAAATCACCAACTTCACTAAACGTGTCTAGACCATTTAACTTTAACAACGCAACGATAGGTACTAATACCAATGCTAAGATCATAATGACACCTTGGAAGAAGTCCGTTAATGATACAGCTAAATAACCGCCGAAAAGTGTATACAAAATAACAATACTAGCGGCTATAAATAAACCGACATGGTAATCTAGTCCAAATGCACTATTAAATAGTACGCCACCAGCTACCATTCCAGAATGTGTGTATAACGTAAAGAATACAACGATAACTAATCCTGAAATAACTTTAACGATTCTTGTATGATCTGATAATCTTTTTTCGAAAAAGTCAGGTAAAGTAATAGCGTTATCAGTCAGTTCAGTATAAATTCTCAAACGTGATGCAACGAGTATGTAATTAAGCCAAGCACCTATTGTAAGACCAATCGCAATCCAAGTTGCTGATAGACCAATACTATATACAGATCCCGGCAAGCCCATAATCATCCAACCACTCATGTCTGAAGCACCTGCTGATAGGGCAGTAACAAGTGCACCTAAATCTCTGCCGCCTAACATATATTCATCAAGCGTACTTGTCGAACGTTTGTAAGCATAAAATCCAATTGCTAATAAAATGGCAAAATAAATAGCAATCATGACGTATGTTTCCCAAGAAGTTTCGACTTTAACATTCTTAAAAGTATTTCCAAGTATAAACATGAAAAACCACCTCTCACTCATTGACATAAAATTCAGAAAAAATTCTGATAATTTATTATACACAATGTATGCGCTTTCATGTAGTTAATTTTTAATAACTTTAGATTTTTATATGAAAATTTGTTAAAATTATATGATGTTAGATTAACTAAGGAGGCGTCGCACATGACGAAGGTAACATCTGAGCAAGTTGAACATGTTGCTAATTTAGCTAGACTTGAAGTTTCACAAGACGAAGTCAATGAATTCACACAATCTTTAGAAAAGATCTTAAATTTTGCAGGACAATTAGATGAAGTTGATACTGAAAATGTTGAACCAACATTCCACGTATTAGACTTACAAAATGTTCTAAGAGAAGATAAGAGTGAATCAGGAATTCCTCAAGAACAAGCATTACTTAATGCGAAAGAAAAAGAAGCGGGGCAATTTAAAGTTCCAGCAATTATGAACGAGGAGGACTAAAGCATGACAATTCGTTATGAAACAATTGAACGTTTATCAGAAATGATTAAAAATAATGAAATTAAGCCATCTGAAATTGTTAGAGATATTTTTGATGCGATAGAAGCAGACGACGCAAATATTAAAGCATTCTTAGCTTTAGATAAAGAACAAGCAATTAAAAAAGCTGAAGAACAAGATAAATTACAAGCTGAAGGTAAAATGGAAGGTAAGTTATTTGGTATTCCAATGGGTATCAAAGACAATATTATTACTGAAGGTGTAGAAACTACATGTGCAAGTAAAATGTTAGAAGGCTTTATTCCTATATATGAATCAACAGTTATGAATAAATTAAATGCTGAAAATGGTATTTTAGTTGGTAAACTTAACATGGATGAATTTGCTATGGGTGGTTCAAATGAGAACTCTTATTTCAAGACAACTGTTAATCCATTTGACCATAAAGCCGTACCAGGTGGTTCATCAGGTGGTTCAGCAGCAGCTGTTGCAGCAAGCTTAGTACCATTTGCATTAGGTTCAGATACTGGTGGTTCAATCCGTCAACCAGCATCATACTGTGGTGTTGTTGGTATGAAACCTACATATGGTCGTGTATCTCGTTTTGGTCTAGTAGCATTTGCTTCTTCATTAGATCAAATTGGACCTATTACACGTAATGTTAAAGATAATGCGTTAATCTTAGAAACGATTTCTGGACATGACGCACAAGATTCAACAAGTGCACCGATTGAAGATGTAGACTTTACGTCTGAAATTGGTAAAGATATTAAAGGCTTAAAAGTAGCTGTTCCAGAAGAATTCATTGGATCTGGTGTATCTGAAGAAGTTAAGAACTCAGTAAATGAAGCGGTTAAAACTTTAGAATCTTTAGGTGCTACAGTTGATCGCGTATCATTACCAAATACTAAATACGGTGTAGCAAGTTACTATATCATTGCATCTTCTGAAGCATCAGCTAACTTAGCAAGATTTGATGGTATCCGTTATGGTTATCATTCAAAATCAGCAAATACACTAGAAGAACTATACAAAAAATCTCGTGGTGAAGGCTTTGGAGATGAAGTTAAACGTCGTATTATGCTTGGAACGTTCGCATTAAGTTCAGGTTATTACGATGCTTACTACAAAAAAGCTCAAAAAGTTCGTACATTAATCAAACAAGACTTCGAAAAAGTATTTGAAGATTATGATGTTATCGTAGGACCAACTGCACCAACGACAGCATTCAATATTGGTGAACAAATTGATGATCCATTAACAATGTACGCTAATGATATTTTAACGATTCCAGTTAACTTAGCAGGTGTACCATCAATCTCTATTCCTTGTGGTAAATCAAATGGTCGTCCAATTGGTTTACAAATTGTTGGTAAACCATTCGATGAAAAAACAATATACAAAGTTGCTTATCAATATGAAACACAATATAACTTACATGATGACTATAAAACTTTACAAGGAGTGTGAAACTGAATGCATTTTGAAACAATTATCGGCTTAGAAGTTCACGTCGAATTAAAAACAGAATCAAAAATGTTTTCACCATCACCCGCTCATTTCGGTGCGGAACCTAATACAAATACAAACGTTATTGACTTAGCATACCCAGGCGTATTACCAGTTGTAAACAAGACAGCTGTTGATTGGGCTATGCGTGCAGCAATGGCATTAAATATGGATATAGCGAAAGAATCTAAATTTGATAGAAAAAACTATTTCTACCCAGATAATCCAAAAGCTTATCAAATTTCTCAATTCGATCAACCAATTGGTGAAAATGGTTGGATTGATATTGAAGTAGATGGAGAAACTAAACGTATTGGTATCACACGTTTACACATGGAAGAAGATGCAGGGAAATTAACACATAAAGATGGATATTCTTTAGTTGATTTAAACCGTCAAGGAACACCTTTGATTGAAATCGTTTCTGAACCTGATATTCGTTCTCCTAAAGAAGCATATGCATACTTAGAAAAATTACGTGCAATTATTCAATATACAGGCGTATCAGATTGTAAAATGGAAGAAGGTTCATTACGTTGTGATGCCAACATTTCATTACGCCCATATGGTCAAGAAGAATTCGGTACAAAAGCAGAGCTTAAAAACTTAAACTCATTTAACTATGTACGTAAAGGTCTTGAACATGAAGAAAAACGCCAAGCAGAAGTATTATTAGCTGGTGGAGAAATTTTACAAGAAACACGTCGTTTCAACGAATCAACTGGCGAAACAATTTTAATGCGTGTTAAAGAAGGTTCAGATGACTATCGTTACTTCCCAGAGCCAGACTTAGTACCATTATACGTTGATGATGAGTGGAAAGAACGTGTACGTCAAACAATCCCAGATTTACCAGACGTACGTAAAGAACGTTATGTTAATGAATTAGGATTACCAGCTTATGATGCACATGTATTAACATTAACTAAAGAAATGTCAGATTTCTTTGAAGCAGCAATTGAACATGGTGCAGACGTTAAGTTAACATCTAACTGGTTAATGGGTGGCGTTAATGAATACTTAAATAAAAATCAAATCGAATTACAAGATACTGCATTAACTCCAGAAAACTTAGCAGGTATGATTAAACTTATTGAAGATGGTACAATGAGTAGTAAAATTGCTAAGAAAGTATTCCCTGAATTAGCTGAAAACGGTGGAGACGCACATCAAATTATGAAAGACAAAGGTCTTGTACAAATATCTGATGAAGCAACACTATTAGGATTTGTTACAGAAGCATTAGACAACAATCCACAATCAGTAGAAGACTTTAAAAATGGTAAAGGCAAAGCGATGGGCTTCTTAGTAGGTCAGATTATGAAAATTTCAAAAGGCCAAGCAAACCCACAAATCGTGAACCAATTACTAAAATCAGAATTAGAAAAAAGATAATAAATATTATGAAAATCTCGTCACAGAGTGAAGTACTCGTGACGAGATTTTTTTGTTGAATGAGATGTTGGCGTGGCTGTTAGGGACAGAATTCTGAGAAATGTCCGTAAGAGGTGCTGTTAGGGACAGAATTCCGAGAAATGTCCGTAAGAGTTGTTGTTAGGGACAGAATTCCGAGAAATGTCCGTAAGAGTCGTTGTTAGGGACAGAATTCTGAGAAGTGTCCGTAAGAGGTGCTGTTAGAGACAGAATTCCGAGAAATGTCCGTAAGAGGCGTTGTTAGGGACAGAATTCCGAGAAATGTCCGTAAGATGGGCGGTTATGGACAGAATTCTGAGAAATGTCCGTAAGAGTCGTTGTTAGAGACAGAATTCCGAGAAATGTCCGTAAGAGAGCGCCCACATAACTACCAGAATTCGAAATAATGGAAGTTAGCGCCCACATAACTACCACAATTCCGAATTATGAAAGATACACCTCCATTAATTCTTGTTCTTATTAAATTGCAAATTCTATATCTAATTACTTGCATGGTTGGTGTGTTGAAGTACAATAGTATTAAATCATAATGACGATGGAGGCGTAATTACATATGACGCAAATTAAAATAGCTAAAAATGAAAATGAAATCAATTTAGAATTAGGCCAAGCTAATAGACATGGTTTGATTGCTGGTGCTACTGGTACTGGTAAAACAATTACTTTAAAAGTATTGGCTGAACAATTTTCTAAAGCTGGTGTACCAGTCTTTATGTCAGATGTTAAAGGGGACATCTCAAGTATTGCAGAAGCTGGCTCTATCAATGATAAGATTCAAGAACGTATTGATATGATGAAAATTGATGATTACAAAAATAATGCTTTTCCTGTAACGTTGTTTGATGTATTTCAAAAAACGGGCGTACCTGTTCGTACAACGATCACAGAAATGGGTCCGCTATTAATCGGTAAATTATTAGATTTAAATAATACTCAATTAGGTGTATTAGATATTGTATTTAAAGTTGCTGATGAAAGTGGTCTGCTTCTGATTGATATGAAAGATTTTAAAGCACTTTTAAAAGAAATTAATGAAAATAGAGCAGAGTATGCTGAAAAGTACGGTAATATTTCTTCTGCATCAATTGGTGCAATTCAACGTGCATTATTACGATTAGAATCTGAAGGTGCTGAAACATTCTTCGGAGAACCTGCGTTACAATTAGAAGATTTTATTAAGTTTGATGAATCAGGCAGAGGTATGATTAATGTACTTGATGCATCTGTTTTATATCAAAAGCCTAAATTATACGCAACATTCTTATTATGGTTATTATCTGAACTATTTGAGAGTCTTCCAGAAGTAGGCGATCCTGAAAAACCAAAAATTGTATTCTTCTTTGATGAAGCCCATCTTTTATTTAATGACAGCTCTAAAGAGTTAATTGAAAAAGTTGAACAAGTAGTACGTTTAATCCGTTCTAAAGGTGTAGGTATTTATTTCGTAACTCAAAATCCAATTGATATTCCAGAATCTGTCCTTGGACAACTAGGTAATAGAGTACAACATGCACTTAGAAGTTACACACCTAAAGATCAAAAAGCGATTAAAAGTGCTGCACAAACTTTCCGTCAAAATGAAAGTTTCGATACTGCTCAAGTAATCGGAGAATTGAAAACTGGGGAAGCGTTGATTTCATTCTTAAATGATGAAGGCCAACCGAATGTTGTTGAACGTGCATTTATTCGTCCGCCTGAAAGTAAAATTGGTGTAATCGATGAATCTGTTAAAAAAGATTTAATTGATAATGCACCATTAAATGAAACATATAAAGAAACATTTGATCGTGAAAGTGCATATGAAATGTTACAAAATAAAATTGAAAAGCAACCTGAAGAAGAACCAAAAACTAAGAAATCAACGTCAACTAAGAAAGAAACAACATCTAAGAAGAAAGAAAAACCTTCACAATTCCAAAAAGAAACATCTAAATTCTTATCAACAGTTGGAAGACAAATTGGTAGAGAAATCGTACGTAATATATTTGGAACGAAAAGACGTTAATTATTTTTTGCTTTCTTATATTTAGTATATGCTTTAATATAAAGATATAAGAATATACAAGAGGGATCATAATGAAGAAAAAAGCTAGAATCATTTACAACCCAACATCAGGAAGAGAATTATTTAAAAGAGCATTACCTGATGTATTAATTAAATTAGAACAGGCTGGTTATGAGACAAGCGCTCATGCTACAACAAGTGCTGGAGATGCGACACATGCTGCTAGGGAAGCTCTAAAATATGATTATGATGTAATCATTGCTGCTGGTGGAGATGGTACTTTAAATGAAGTTATCAATGGTATAGCAGAAGCAAAGAAGCGACCTAAACTAGGGTTAATTCCTATGGGGACAGTTAACGATTTTGGTAGAGCACTTCTTATTCCAAACAATATAATGGAAGCTGTAGATACAATCATTAAAGGCGATCTTGTACCTGTAGATGTTGGTAAAATGAACAATCGCTATTTTATTAATATTGCTGGTGGCGGTAAAATAACAGAAGTTTCTTATGAAGCGCCAAGTAAATTGAAAACAATGGTTGGACCACTCGCTTATTACATTAAAGGCTTAGAGATGTTACCACAAATTAAAGCGACTGATATACGTATCGAATATGATGGTAATGTATTCCAAGGCGAAGCGATGATGTTTTTAATTGGCTTAACGAATTCAATAGGTGGCTTTGAAAAGCTTGTACCAGATGCTGATATTAATGATGGTAATTTTACTTTGCTTATATTAGAAAAAGTGAATATAGCAGAACTTGGACATATTATGACATTGGCTTCTAGAGGTGATCATATCAATCATCCGAAAGTTCATTACACTAAAGCTAAAACAATTAATGTCTCATCATTTGAGCAAATTCAATTAAATGTTGATGGTGAATTTGGTGGCGTATTACCTGCTAATTTCTTAAACTTAAAACAACATATACAAGTCTTTTCTAAACTTGAAAGGGTTAAGAGAGAGCACGGAATTGAAACAGTAGAAAGAGAACGAGAAAGACTACACGAAGAACAAACAGAAGAATAAATACATAGGGACATTATTTTGTCCCTTTTTTCTATGTTTATCGTGAAAGAGGGAGTTAATATGGCAGGAGTCGTAAATAAGAATGAAATATATACTGGAGAGGTTATCGATTTTACACATGAAGGGCATGGTGTTGTCAAATTCGATCGTTATCCAATTTTCGTACCAAATGCAATTAAAGATGAAACCATTTCATTTAAAGTCATCAAAGTGAAAAAGCAATTTGCTATTGGTAAATTAATCTCCATTGAAGAAGCATCAAAGGACAGAATTGAACCACCATGTGAATATTATAAAGTTTGTGGTGGATGTCAACTTCAACATTTAAGTTACAATGCGCAATTAGAAATGAAAAAAGAACAAGTGATTAATCTATTCAAGAGAAAATCACATTTTGAAGATACAATCATTCACGACACAGTTGGTATGGAGAATCCGTGGCATTATCGTAATAAATCTCAAATACCAGTCGGGAAAAATAAATCTGGTGAAATTGAACTAGGATTCTATAGACAAAGAAGTCACGATATCGTGAATATAGATCATTGTATGATTCAAGATGAAAAGCATGATTTAATTATGAAGAAACTTAAGCAACTTTTAGATGAAACAAACATCAGTATTTATAATGAACAAAAACATAAAGGTGAATTAAGACATATCATCTTGAGAACTGGTTATTATACTGGAGAAACAATGGTTATATTCGTGACGAATAGTAAACAACTTAGCCATAAAAATAAAATAATTGATTTTATACAAACAGAATTTGAAAATGTGGTCAGCATTAAACATAATATTAATTTAGAAAAATCAAATGTTATTATGGGACATACGTCACATACTTTATACGGGAAAGATACAATTACAGATAAACTTTCTGAATATGAATTTAAAATATCCGACACTTCTTTCTATCAAATCAATCCAACACAAACAGAAAAACTTTATCATAAAGCACTAGAATATGCACAATTAGATGGAGAAGAAACAGTCATAGATGCGTATTGTGGTATTGGGACAATAGGTTCATACATGTCACAAAAAGCAAAACACGTTTATGGCGTGGAAGTCGTAGAACAAGCTATAGAAAACGCAAAAGAAAATGCGCAAATCAACCATATAGACAACGCGACATGGGAAGCAGGAAAAGCAGAAGAGATCATCTTAAAATGGCAACAAGAAGGTGTTAAACCAGAAGTTGTAATGGTCGATCCACCAAGAAAAGGATGCGATCAAACATTTATTGAAACATTAATCGAATTATCACCAAAAAGAATCGTGTATATTTCCTGTAACCCAGCAACACAGGTGAGAGATGTAGAATTGTTGAAAAATAGCGGTTATCAACTAAAAGAAATCACACCAGTGGATATGTTTCCACATACAACACACGTCGAAACAGTAGCTTTAATCGAAAAAATAAGAGAATAGAATTCACCAAAAACCCAAGCCAACTTATACGTTGGCTTGGGTTTTTGAGCGTTATGTTTGTGTGAAAGTGTTTACAACTGTATAAATAATGTAAGGAGGGTTGTTTATGAAGCGACTAATGATCAGTGCAATTTCGGCTAGTTTTATTTTATCTGCTTGTGGTAATGATTCGCGTGATGAAACTGAAGATAAAGATAAGCAAACTCAGAATGAAATGGAACATGAACAGAGTCAGTCAGATGACAACCAAGAACGTAAAGAAACTAAAGGTATTGAAACGGTAGCTCAAGGTTTAGATACACCGTGGAGTATTGCGAAATCAGATGATGTGTTTTATTTATCAGAACGTCCTGGCAAAATTATTAAAATTGATGGCAATAAAAAGACTGAGCAACAAGTAGATTTAGATAAGGAAGTTTCTACTGCTGCTGAAGCGGGTTTATTAGGATTCGTTCTTGCACCTGATTTTAAAGATTCTCAAGAAGCATATGCGTATTACACATATGAAGATAATGGCCAGTTTAATCGTATCGTAAAATTAAAATTAGAAAATGATACGTGGAAAGAAGAAGAGGTATTAATTGATAAAATACCGAGTGGTCAATATCATCATGGTGGTCGGTTGAAAATTGGACCGGATGATAAATTATACGCGACAACTGGAGATGCTTCAGACGAACAAAATGCGCAAGATAAAGATTCATTAGGTGGTAAAATCTTAAGAATTAATCTTGATGGTAGTAAGCCTAAAGATAATCCGATGTCTAATTCATATGTTTATAGTTACGGTCACAGAAATCCACAAGGACTTGTATGGACACCAGATGGACAGATGTTTGCGAGTGAACATGGTAATCAAGCTAATGATGAAATAAATGAGATTAAAAAAGGGCATAATTACGGTTGGCCAGTGATTGAAGGTAATGAAGAAAATAATAATATGGAAACCCCGATATTTACTTCAGGATCAGATGATACTTGGGCACCTTCAGGCATCGCATTTAAAGATGGGATCATTTATTCTGCTGCATTGCGTGGAGAAGGTATTATGAAATTTGATGTAGAAAAAGATGAAATGAAAAAAGTGGCGACTAAATATGGAAGAATTAGAGATGTTTACATTGTAAATAATGATTTATATTTTGTAAGTAACAATACAGATGGTAGGGGTAATCCATCTAAAAACGATGATAAGATGTATAAAGTTTCACTAAGTCAATTAAATTCATAATTCAAACCGAGCATAAAATCATTAGTATAAATTGAATTTATATTTTATAATCATTATGTAAAGGTTATTAAGAAATGGTTTCACGGGGGTATTGGATGCTTAAAATTGACTTAGTTAACAATATATCTGTATTAAAAAGGTTAGCACTTTTACAATTTGTTTTATTTCTTTCATTAATATTAATTAGTTTTAAGTTAATTGCGAATATCATATATATTTATGAAGAAGGCTTTGTAAGAAATATTATAGTCGGGTTAGTTGGTTTAATTATATTAGTGTTTATCCATGAGTTAATACACGGTATTTGTTTTAAAATATTTAACCCAAAGGGAAAAGTTAAATATGGATATATGAAAGGCATGTTTTATGCAACGATGCCAAATGCTATTTTTACAAGAAAACAATTTTATATCATATTATTAGCACCATTTGTTTTAATTAGTATAGGATTATTAATTGTATTATTATGGCTTCAAGTCACTTCTATTATTTATGTATTTGCTTTTCATGGTGCTGCATGTATCGGTGATTTTTACATGGCGCAAGTGATTTATAGTAATAAACAGATGAATTATGTAGAAGATACAGAAGTAGGCATTAATTTATTTACGGATAATAAAGACGTTCAATCAACAAGTTAAAAAGATTTTTGATATAATATATAGGAATTTGGGCAACCAACTTCCTATTTTTTTGTAGAGGTGTTTAGAATGGAACGGCGAATCATTCACATTGATATGGATGCTTTCTTTGCTCAAGTAGAAATAAGAGATAATCCAAAATTAAAAGGAAAACCAGTGATTATAGGTGGACGTGCTTCAGGTAGAGGGGTTGTTTCGACAGCTAGTTATGAAGCTCGTAAATTTGGTGTTCATTCAGCTATGCCCATGGCTCAAGCACATCAACTTTGTCCGGATGGTTATTATGTACGCCCAAGAATTAACTATTATCGAGAAGTGTCGAATGATATAATGGCAATTTTTAAAAGTTATACAGATATTGTTGAACCATTATCGTTAGATGAAGCTTATTTAGACGTTACTGAACTTGTGAGAAAAGACTTACCTGCGTCAACGATTGCACAATACATTCAAAGAGATATTTATGATAAGACGCATCTTACTTCTTCAGCAGGCGTTTCTTATAATAAATTTTTAGCAAAGCTCGCAAGCGGTATGAATAAACCGAGTGGTCGGACTGTAATAGATTATGAGAATGTACATGATTTGTTGATGTCGTTGCCAATAGGAGATTTCGCGGGTATTGGAAAAGTAACCGAAGAAAAGATGAAATCATTGGGAATCAATAGTGGTAAAGATTTATACGCATATGACCAAATGGAATTGATTCAATTATTCGGTAAACGTGGTGTAAGCTTTTATAATAAAGTACGCGGTATTGATCATTCACCAGTGAAACCAACACGTGTTAGAAAATCAATCGGTCGAGAAACAACATTTGAAACAGATCAAAATGATGATGACTTTATACTTAATACGATTAGAAAATTGAGTACGGAAGTTGCCAATAGAGCTGATAAACATGAACTAGCAGGACGAACGATAACAGTTAAACTTAAGACACATAACTTTGAAACATTATCTAAACAAACAAGTAGTCATACACCAGTCTATGACGAAGTTGAAATATATAATATAGCATATGATTTATATAATTCATTAAAAGATCCGGTTACTTCTATACGTTTAGTAGGTGTATCAATCGGGAATTTAGTTTCGAGAACGTATCGCAATTTAACAATATATGATTTTATTTAAACCGATTTACTTGATATCATCATGTATCCTTAGTATTCTGAATATTGTTGAATGCGCGTTTCGACTAAATGAGAAGTGGGTATTTATTAATACTTATAATAAGAAAGTAGAGATTGATATGAAATTTAAATTTTCAATTATTGCAATTACAGTATTATTAATCATTTTATTTATTAAAAGTTCCATTGAAACAGGTACATTCGATATTATCAAATTACTAGGTATTATTGCGATAGCAATATTATTATTCTGGGTTGATAGAAAGTTAGAAAGACCTGTTAATAAAGCGAGTTTAAAAAGAGACATAAAAAAAGAATTCCAACACAAAGAGTAAATAAAAAAAAGCTTCTAGGATGCGTCATGATATCCTAGAAGCTTTTTATTTATACATATTTTTTATCGGTTAATGTTTTGCCGTAAATATCTAATACAGCATCTAAGTCTGGATAATGTTTTAACAATCGATACGTAATAATCGCACATGCTTTAGCATCATTTAACGCATGATGGTGACCTTTAAAATCAATATTATAATAATCCATCATTGGCGCAAGTCCATATCTATGATTGTTGACTGTTTTTCTAGCTAGTATACATGAACAAAAATACGTTAATTCAGGAATTTCGATTTGGTGTTTAATGAGTGATTTAAACAATACAGTCATATCAAATTTAGCATTATGTGCTACAACAGGTAGTGTACCGATGAAATCCATCATATATGGAAACACGACATCGAAAGTAGGTGAATTTGTCACATCAGAAGGTTTAATTTTATGAATTTTAATATTTATATTTGAAAAATAATCTTCGGGATTCACTAATGTATAAAAAGTTTCTGTAATTTGATGATCAATTACTTTGACCATTCCGACAGAGCAAATACTTTCCGGACTTCCATTTGCTGTTTCAAAATCAAGTGCTACAAATGAAGACATGCCATCACTTCCTTTAGAAAGTTATTATAAACATTTGTTGGAATAATGTAAATGATGATGGTATGTAGATAGAATGAATAAAGACCATCTGCCATGAATAGTTCATGGAGATGGTCTTGTTTAAGTATTGTAAGACTATAAATTATTCAGCATCTTCATCGAAGTGACGAGAAGCTAAATCTTTTTCATAGATAAATAATGCGTTATTGTCTTCTTGAATTCTTTCTAAGTAGTCAATATGTGTTTCAAACATAGACTCTTCTTCAACTTGCTCATCTAAGAACCAGTTTAAGAATGAAATTGTAGCAAAGTCTTTTTCTTCTTTAGCAATTTCAGATAAATTATAGAATCGACGTGTAACATCTTGTTCTTGAGCTAATCCATCTTTAAATGTTTCTAATAAAGAACTGAATTCAGTCTTAGGTGCATCTAAAGCTGTGAAAATAGCTTTTTCACCACGATCGTTAATATAGTCATATATTTTCATACCATGGAAACGTTCTTCTTTAGCTTGTTGAATATAGAAGTTTGCAAATCCATCGTAACTCTTATCTGCACAATAAGCTGCCATTGCCATATATGCATGTGCTGCGTAAAATTCATGATTCAACTGATTGTTTAAAGCATCTAAAATATTTTTAGATAACATAGAAATCTTCCCTTCTATAATAATTTTAACTTACATTTTTATTATACAATAACAACAAAATGAAACCAATGATTTGATACAGTTAAACACTTTTTTTAAAGCTTTTGAACGTGGTATAATGATGTGACAGAACAAGGAGGTAACGTATGAAGAAGTATGTTGCGAAAAATATAGCAAAGCTAGCTCGATATGCTAGTAGAAAAGTAGGTAAACAAGGTACGGATCTTCCGGGACAAATAGCTCGAAAAATAGACCCGCTTATTTTAAGAAAGTTAGCAAATGAAGTAGATGAAATCGTGATGATTAGTGGTACGAACGGTAAAACGACGACATCGAACTTAATAGGTTATACATTAAAGAAGAACAATATTGAAATTATACATAATACTGAAGGTGCCAATATGGCAGCTGGGATTACTTCAAGCTTTATTGTTCAATCTAATAAAAATACTAAAATTGCTGTTATAGAAATAGACGAGGGTTCTATACCAAGAGTGTTAAAAGAAATGACACCTTCTATGATGGTAGTGACAAACTTCTTTAGAGACCAAATGGATAGATTTGGTGAAATCGATACGATGGTAGATAATATTGCCAACTCAATCAAAGATAAAGGTATTAAACTGTTATTGAATGCAGACGATCCTTTCGTTAGTCGTTTGAAAATAGCAAGTGATGACATCGTATATTATGGTATGCAAAAAGGGATACATGAATTTGAACAAAGTACAATGGTTGAAAGTAAATATTGTCCTAATTGTGGTAGATTATTAAATTATAGTCATATACATTACAACCAAATTGGTCATTATACATGTGAATGTGGATTCAATAGAGCGACTCCACAATATGAAGTGACAGCATTTAAACAGGAACCATTTATACATGTCGGCTTAAATGATGCACATTTTGATATGAAGATTGCTGGTGATTTTAATGTATTTAATGTCATTGCAGCTTATTCAGTATTAAGAGAATTAGGTTTAAATGATCAATCTATTAAAGCTGGATTTGAAACATATACTTCTGATAATGGGCGTATGCAATACTATAGAAATAGTAAAAAAGAAGCGCTTATTAACTTAGCTAAAAACCCTGCAGGTCTGAATGCAAGTTTATCTGTTGGTGAACAAATTGATGGAGAAAAAGTTTATTTAATCAGTTTGAATGATAATGGTGCAGATGGAAGAGATATTTCATGGATTTATGATGCAGACTTTGAGAAATTATCTAGACAGAATATCAAAGCCATCATCTGTACAGGACAAAGAGCTGAAGAATTAGCATTAAGATTGAAATATGCTGAAGTTGAAGTGGAAGTTATTATAGAACATTCAATAGAAAAGGCAACGGAACTATCAATGACATACAATCAGTTTACAGTTGCAATTCCAAACTATACATCTTTATCACCAATGCATCGAACATTGAATAAAGCCTTCAAGGAGGAAGCGTAATGTCATCAATAAAAATATTTCATTTTATGCCAGATAAATTAAATTTATACGGCGATATTGGCAATATCATTGCACTGAAACAACGTGCAAAATGGCGTAATATAGAAGTAGAAGTAATAGATATAACAGATACTGATCAATTAAGTTTAGATGATTGTGACATTTTCTTTATAGGCGGTGGAAGTGATAGAGAACAAAGTTTAGCAACAGAACAATTAAAGAAAATTAAAACACAACTCAAAGATGCAATTGAAGACGGTATGCCAACCTTAACAATATGTGGAGGCTATCAATTTTTAGGATCTGAGTATGTAACACCTGATGGAACAAGATTAGAAGGTTTAAACATTCTTGATATTTATACAGAATCTAAGAAAGACCGTCTAATCGGTGATATTGTAATTGAATCAGAAACATTTGGACAAATTGTCGGTTTCGAGAATCATGGTGGAAGAACATATCACGAATATCCTACATTAGGTAAAGTCGTTGATGGTTATGGTAATAATGATACAGATAAAAAAGAAGGTATCCATTATAAAAATTTATTGGGAACATATTTACATGGACCAATATTACCTAAAAACCACGAAATCACCGATTACTTATTAAAACAAGCATGTATCCGAAAAGGTATAACATTCGAACCAGAACAACTAGACAATACAGTTGAAGAAGCGGCAAAACAAGCTATTATTAAACGATTGTTAAAAGCAAAATAATAAAAAGCGGCTGGGACATAAATTAATGTCTCAGCCGCTTTTTAATATTTTAGCTTAGTTATTTTGTTAATCTTGAATATCTATCGTTTAAAATTTTATTAATCATGAGTATTTCATAAATAATGTGACTTTTGATTTGGTTTTCATCAAATTCGTTCAGCCCTTTAACACTATTTTTTAAAGTGGATGCTGCATTTTTTTGTTTTTTATATTCATTTTCTTTTATTAAGTGTTCATAGGATTTGATGAAATTTGAGATTGCTGTGCGTTCTTTTTCGGTAAAGACGATGTGCGTATTCTCTGGTAAATATACTAGGTTTAATAAATGTGCGTTTAGTAGTCGGTTAATGTGATATTTCATTTCGACTTTTCTAATATGAGATTTAGATTCTTTCTTTGCTCTATGGTAATCGTATTCTTCTTTTTGGTATTTGATAAGTTGTTCAATTTTAGTGGCTTGTTGTTGTAATGTTGATACTTTTTTCATGGATAGGGCAGATTCATATTCACCTAGTAAGAGTTCTTTAAGTCTAGATATGTATATTTCTAAAATACTTTGATCCATTTTATGATTGATGTCTTCTATTTGATTTATATATTTAGGTGGCAAAATAATAAAATTGACGATGCCTGCTGTTGCAAGTCCAATTGTAGTCGTCGCTAATCGTGATACGAAATTATATACAAATGCTTCATGGATAACAGGAACCATTGCAACAGCTGTAATGGCAGCTACTAACATACCATCAAATAATTTAAGCTTATAACAAACTAAAATTGTGACGGTTGCTGCTAATGAATAACTTAAAGGTGATTCTCCAAAGAAGTATGTACTAATAACGGCAATAAATGCACCAAGTATTGAAGCGGGGAACCTAACAAATGCTTTCTTTAAGGATGCTTTAGCTGTAGGTTCAATTGTCACAATAGATGTGATAACCGCAAATATAGGATTTAAATTTAAAGACATACATATTAAAGCAGTTAAAAAAGTTGCTAATCCAGTTTTAATAATTCTTGCACCGATAATTCGAGATAACCAATTTTCTTTCATATTCAAAACTCCGAAATCATTTTTTTATAGTATAACATGCATTTTCTGATATAATGATAAACGACAAAAAAATTTTAAAAGAAAGAACGGGATTTAAATGATAATTCAAAACAATGAAGAACTTGAAGGCCTAAAAGAAATAGGTAAAATTTGTGCAATAATTCGTGATGAGTTAAAAGAAGCAACTAAACCCGGAATTACAACTAAAGAATTAGATAACATCGCAAAGGAAAGATTTGAAGAGTTAGAAGCAGAATCAGCACCTATTGCAGAGTATGATTTTCCTGGTTACACATGTATAAGTGTAAATGAAGAGGTTGCGCACGGTATACCTGGTAAACGTGTGATTAACGAAGGCGATCTTGTAAATATAGACGTTTCTGCTCGTAAAAATGGCTATTATGCAGATACAGGTATTTCATTTGTTGTTGGTAATGCAGATGATCCGAAAAAACAATTAGTAGTAGATGTAGCAGCTATGGCTTTTGAAGAAGCAATGAAGAAAGTTAAGCCAGGCGCTAAATTATCTCAAATAGGTAGAGCAGTAAATGCAACAGCACGTAAAAATGGCTTAAAAGTTATTAAAAACTTAACTGGTCATGGTGTTGGACGTTCATTACACGATTCACCACAACATGTTATGAACTATTATGATCCATTAGAAAAACAATTGCTTAAAGAAGGTATGGTACTTGCAGTAGAACCATTTATCTCATCTAATGCAACAATCGTTAGCGACGGTAAAAATGATTGGGCATTTGAAACGAAAGATAAAAGTTTCGTCGCTCAAATTGAGCACACAATTGTTGTAACAAAAGAAGGACCATTATTATTAACTAAATTAGAAGACTAAAAATATAAGAGGAGTGGATAGAATTGATTAAACATACAAGATTCTATACTACTCCTTTTTATTTTCCTAAGACTAAGGTCCTATTGAAAATTCAATCCTAGGTCCATTTTTAGATTTGAAATAACATTTTATAATAGAGTCTAATATGACAGAAGTAGGTGATTCTATGTTTAATGTTGTTTCAGATCAATTAAAGCAATTAATTCTTGTTTCTTATTATGAAAGTTTAGATACATGTGCTAAGCGCTTAGATGTTAAAATTAAAGCTATGAAGCAGTACTTAACGTATCTTGAACAAAAACGTTGTCAATTAAGTAAATTAATTGATAAATATACTTTAGAATTAGACAATAAGTATATGGACAAGATTGAAGATTTTAAAATTAAATGTGCTAAAAAATTAGAAGATCATGATTTACAATGGTTACAAAAGCAAATTAATATGTTAGAAAGTGAATTAGCGAAAATTGACGAAGCTATGAAAAGTACTTTAGATAAAATTGCTGATACGATAGCTGAGCGTACGATGCTTACTCAGATGAATTCACTTCTCTAAAAAAGGAGTGGTATGTTGAAGAATAAATTTATATCAACGGAATTGTTGATCGTATTATCTGTATTGATTTTGTTATCAAACATTTACTATATTTTCTTTGAGAAAATAGGCTTATTACTCGTTGTTGTAATGGGTACGATATTTATATATGTAGGATATTTATATTTTCATAAATTACGGGGATTAATTATATTTTGGATAGGCGCCATTTTAATGATTTATGCATTACTTTCTAATCCATATATGCTTGCCATTTTATTTTTATTCTTAGTATTTTTAGTTATTAGATATCTTATATATCGTAAGAAACCATTAAGAGTAGAACATGTCGATCAAACGTCCAATGAAAATATTAACGAATCATTTATAAAACAGCGATGGTTCTCACCACAAAAGACACCACACTATATTTATAAATGGGAAGATATACAAATTCAACAAGCAATTGGAGATATTGAATTAGATTTATCTTTAGCTGCTAATTTATCTGAGCATAATGTTATTGTCGTGAGACAGTATATTGGAAAGACGCAAATTATTGTTCCTTATAATTACCATGTACATGTACATATAACTGCTTTATATGGCAGATTATATATGAATGATCAAGTGTATAGAGTGAAAAATGAAACGGTACATTATGAGGAAAATAGTCATAAAAATTCATTTAAAGTTAATATATTCTTCTCAACATTTATGGGAGATGTTGAGGTGATTTATCGATGAATAACTACACGAGAATTATAGGTTCAATGCTTATTCTTGTTTATACAATTGTCGGCATTTTATTTTTCTTAGATCGAATTTTTATTAATATTATATATTTTCAAGGTTTATTTTACACACAAATATTAGGTGTACCAGCATTCCTGTTTATCAATATTGTAGTGATTTTACTATGTATCATAATAGGGACTGCAGTAGCTTACAAAATTAATCAACAGCACCATTGGATTAAAGAACAAATCGAAAGATCTTTTCAAGGAGAAATGTTAGGTGTGAATCACCATGAAATTGATTTGCACAAAGAAACTTTAGAAATTTATCAAACATTAATTCCGTTGCATGAAGAACTATACACGTTGAGATTAAAGTCTCAACAAATAATTAATGAATCGTATCAAATGCAAGATTCTGTCGTTAAAAAAATCATAGAAGATGAACGACAAAGATTAGCAAGAGAATTACATGACTCTGTAAGTCAGCAATTATTTGCGGCAAGTATGATGTTATCTGCAATTAAATCATCAGAATTAAAAGAGCCATTAGCTAAACAAGTAGACTTATTAGAAAAAATGATACAAGATTCGCAATTAGAAATGCGTGCTTTATTATTACATTTAAGACCTTTAGGATTAAAAAATAAATCCCTTGGTGAAGGTATTAAAGATTTAGTAGTCGACTTGAAACAAAAAATACCAATGAAAGTTGTTTATGATATAGAAGATATAGAAATAGCCAAAGGTACGGAAGACCATCTGTTCCGTATAACTCAAGAAGCCATATCTAATACGTTACGTCATTCTAAAGGTACAAAAGTTTCAATAGAGTTAATAGATACGAATGATTATGTTATATTACGTATACAAGATGACGGTGTAGGTTTTGACACATCTAAAAGAGATCCACAGAGTTATGGGCTAAATACAATGAATGAACGTGCATTAGAAATTGGAGCCACTCTCAATATTATTTCAATGCCTGAATCGGGAACGCGTATTGAAGTTAAGGTACCAAATAATAAGGAGGAACAATATGACAATTAGAGTATTATTTGTAGATGATCATGAAATGGTTCGAATCGGAATCTCTAGTTATTTATCTACACAAGAAGATATTTCCGTCATAGGGGAAGCAGCATCAGGAAGAGAAGGTATTGAAAAAGCTGAAGAATTAGAACCCGATGTCATTTTAATGGATTTAGTGATGGATGATATGAATGGTATAGAAGCAACACAACATATAAAAAAGCATCAACCAAGTGTTAAAATCGTCATGTTAACAAGTTTCATTGAAGATAATGAAGTCTACCAAGCCTTAGATGCAGGTGTTGATAGTTATATATTAAAGACGACTTCTGCGGATGATATCGCAAATGCGATACGTAAGACGTACAATAAAGAGTCTATTTTTGAACCAGAAGTACTTGTAAAAATGAGAAATAGAATGAACCAGAAAGCTGAATTATTCGAAATGTTGACTGAACGAGAAATGGAAATATTATTATTAATCGCTAAAGGTTATTCAAACCAAGAAATAGCAAGTGCCTCACATATTACAATTAAGACAGTTAAAACGCACGTTAGCAATATATTAAGTAAATTAGAAGTACAAGATAGAACACAGGCTGTTATATATGCCTTTCAACATAACTTAATATCATAATAAAAGAAGTTGAGCTTCCAGAAAGGAGCTCAACTTCTTTTATTTAGTATATTCATATCCATTTTGAATCACTTCTAAATCACCATTATGTGGATCAATTACGAGTCCATGTATCGGAACAGATTGATCAAATAATGGATGGTTATATACTTTTTGTATATTTGTTTGAACATTTTCAGTTACATCATCAAATCCTCTTAAGAATTGATGAATATTAATACCTGAATGTTCGATTGTATTTAGTGTATCATCTGTGATACCACGGCTTTTCATTGTATCTATTACTGAATCAACATCTAAATTCCCCATACCACAGTCTTTATGACCCATGATAATGATTTCTTCAGCGCCAAGTGCATAAATCGCTACTAATAAACTTCGCATTGTAGAACCATATGGATGAGAAATAGTTGCGCCAGCGTTTTTAACAACTTTGATGTCGCCATTTTTAAAGCCTAATGCACGCGTAGAAAGTTCTGTTAATCGCGTATCCATACACGTGAGCAATACTGCTTTAGCGTTAGGTGTCTTTGTTGTTATGAGATTTTCATATTCCTTATTTTCTATAAAAGCTGCATTATATTCTAAAATATCATTCAATAGAGGCATTAGTCATATCACCGTTTTCTGTTAAGTTATTAAATGCTTGTTCTTCTGGTGATCCATTTTTAAGCATTTTCTTCTGATGTAGTACTGCGTTTATTTCTGCACCGATGATAATAATTAATCCAGTTAAGAATAACCAAATCATCAATACGATAATACCTCCGATACTACCGTATGTTTTAGAGTAGTTAGCGAAATTATTAACATATACACCAAATAAAGCACTTGAACCTAACCATGCAATTGTTGTAAAAGCTGCACCAGGAACAACTGATAATAATTTAATTTTAATGTTTGGTGCAAGTGTATAAAGTGTGATGAACACGATAAACGTCACAATTAATGGTAATACGACTTTTATTAAACTAAATATCCAACGTAATTCAGATTCTAATCCTAAAGGACCAAATAATAAATTGCCGATTTGTTGACCAAATATAGGTAGTGCTATTGCAATACCGAATACAACAACCATAATAACTGTGAAGAAGACACTCATGATTTTAAGTATGATAGCATTTCTTCCATCTTCAACATCATAAGCGACATTAAATGCGTTCATTAAAGCAGTCATACCATTTGATGCAGACCATAATGCTGCGATTAAACCGAATGAGAATAAGCCACCACTAGCATTATTCATAACGTCATCAATTATCCCAGTAATTAACTTTGCCGTATCGCCAGGTGCATTTTCTGATATCATATTTGTAATTGTATCAGGGTTGACTTGGAATAACGGTATCAACGTTAACACAAATATTAGAGTAGGGAATAACGCAAGTAAGAAATAGTATGAAAGCTGTGCTGCAAGTCCTGTAGCATTATCCTTACCGATTCTGTAAATTAAAGTTGATAAAATATTACCGTCTTTCGTAAATTTAGCTGGCTTATTAATCTTTGAAACATAAAATATTTGGTTATCTTTCTTTGCTGTCTTAGATTCAAATTTTTGTGGTGGAATATAATATTCTTTCTTAATAGACTTTTTTTGTTCGTCTTTAAAGTTTTTAGCTTGTTCTAAAAATTTTGAGCTCGATTTATCATTTCCCATATAAATTCTCCTAATTTAATATGATGTTAAAAAAGACTAGGTTAGATGAATAAGCCTAGTCTTTAATATAAATTATGAATGGTTTGAACCTGAGATTTGTCTTTGATTCTTTTTCTCAATGAATGTATCTTTAGCATCCATAATTGATTGCTCTAATTCTGGATTTTTACGACGAATTTCTTCGATTACATCTTTCCAGTATAGAACTTCATCTTTAATTTGATCTAATTTAGAAGGTTCTCTTGAAGTGTTGCCTTCTTTAATGTTTTGTACTTGGTTTGATAATGATTGGCGAGTGTTTTTATCAGCTAATGCAATAATTGCGCCAATTGTACCACCTATTAAAATAGCAGGAACTAATTTGTTTTGCATAATGTTTTTCCCCTTTCAAGAATATAACTTTAAATTAACATTGACCTACATATCATATCACATATGAATCTCAAATTAGAGAATATAGGCGTTAATATATGTTATAAATATCACTAATGTTGTTTATTCCCATAAATTTAGAGATATAAACACAATTGTAGTTTATAATAGTGCATTAGACAATAGCTTTTCAAAAGGCATAATATCTAAATTTCTGCCTATTTTAATTTTAAAATGCCCAGCTCTCGTCCATAATGTGATTTCACCGTTTAAATCAAGTAGTTTACCAGCATTCTCAGTAGACCACATCAGTATAATGTTATAAGGTATAGAGTAAGTTTCTATTTTCTTACCGGTGATACCTTGCATATCGCGAATGATAATTCGTTTGTTTGTAAATACTGCAGTATCTCTAAATGTCTTAAAAGCACTATAAGCTTCTTCGCCATCAACGAGGTATTGCGAAATATTATCTGGTACTGCAACTTGTTCGAAAAGCGTCCATGAAAGTATATCTTGAACAGCCACTAGAATCACTCCTCACCTTATAATTCATGTTTATTGTATAAAATATTCATATAAATTGTAAAGTGAATATATAAGTTTGATAGTTTTAATTATAATTACTTTTTGCTAAACTAAATTTTGAAAGGATGATAAAAAATATGACTGAATCAATAGAACAAATGGTAGATGATTTAAAAGGCAAGCTACGATTAGTAAATACAAGTGTATTGAATAAAGATGCAATACCTGAAGAAAAGAAAGAAGAATTGAAAGAAATACATACTATGGTCATGTCTAGAAAAAACATTTCAGCTAGTGAAATGACAGCTATTACACAAGCTTTAGGTGACCTTAGAAAATAAACAAAGGTGGTTAAACAAATGGGTTATGAAAAACAGCTTCAAAAATATGCAGAGTTATTAGTTAAAGTTGGTTTGAATGTTCAGGAAAAAGAACCTGTATATATTCAAGCTTCAATTGATGCAAGTGAATTTGTACATTTAGTTGTTGAGGAAGCATACAAAATAGGGGCAGAAGATGTAAAAGTTAGTTACAAAGATGATAGAATTGCACAGCTTAAATATCAATATGAACCTGAATCATTTTTTGAGAATGTTAAACAATATGATATTGATGAAAAAATGGATTATTTAGATAGAAAAGCAGCGTTCTTATCAATTGTTTCATCTAGTCCAGATAGTTTGAAAGATGCTGATCCTAACAAGATCCGCAAATCTATGGCGGCAAACGGAAAAGCATTTAAAGACTATATGGTTGCTGTTCAAAGTGATCGTATGAGTTGGTGTGTTGCTTCATATCCATCAGTTGGTTGGGCTAAAATGATGTTCCCTGAATTAAGTGATGATGAAGCGGTCAATAAATTACTTGAAACAATTTTAAAAACAGTACGAGTTGATCAAGAAGACCCAGTGAAAGCTTGGGAAGAACATGATCACTTATTACATGAAAAAGCGGATTATTTAAATAACAAAAAATATAAAGCATTGCATTACAAATCAGAAGGTACTGACTTAACAATTGAATTACCAAACGGTCAATATTGGTCTGGTGCTAGTTCTGTAAACTCAAAAGGCAACAGCTTTGTAGCGAATATGCCTACTGAAGAAGTATTTACTGCACCACATAAAAATGGTGTTAACGGAACAGTAAGTAATACATTACCTTTAAGCTATTCAGGTAATATTATTGATGACTTTACTTTAACATTTAAAGATGGTGAAGTAGTAGATTATAAAGCTGGTGTTGGTGAAGAAATTTTGAAATCGATTCTTGAAACAGATGAAGGTTCAAAACGACTAGGTGAGGTAGCATTAGTACCTGTTGATTCACCAATTTCTAACATGAACACGTTATTCTATAATACATTATTTGATGAAAATGCCTCTTGTCATATTGCATTAGGATCTGCGTATGCATTTTGTATTGAAGGTGGCAAAGATATGTCAGCTGAACAATTAGCTGAAAATGGTTTAAATGATTCAACAACACATGTTGACTTTATGATTGGTAGCAAAGATTTATCAATTGATGGCATTTTAGAAAATGGTGAGAAAGAACCAGTATTTAGAGATGGTAATTGGGCATTTTAAAAGATAGCCATTTAAGAATACATCATGTATAATAAAGATAAATAAAGTCTTTATAGCCATTCAAAGGAGGGGATATCATGAGTACACCAATGGAATGGAGTGTAATGATCGCATTTGTGTTCGCAATTTTTGCATTTGGCGGCGCATTAATGATGTATCTTGTTCAAACATTCGATAGTAGAGAGTCTGTACGAATTGATACTGCTGAAGAAGCACTAGAGAAGAAAGTCTTTGATGATGAGGAACATTATCATTAATAACAATGTATAGCCAGGGAAACCTGGCTATTTTTTTCAATAAAAATAAGCAAAAATCGAACGGGGTTATAATATGAAAACGAAGAAACCAATGAAAGAATCAAGAAGTGTCAAATCCATACAAATCTTTCCAGAGGACACTAATCACCACAATACGATGTTTGGTGGTAAATTAATGGCGGAAATTGATGAAATCGCAGCAATCGCGGCGATGAGACATAGTGGGAATTCAGTTGTAACAGCATCTACGGATTCAGTAGACTTCTTACAACCAATCGGAACGGGTGAAGTGATATCGTTAGTTTCATTTGTCACTTATGCAGGTAAATCATCTATGGAGATTTGTGTAAAAGTCATTAGTGAAGACAATATTAATCAAAAGAAACATTTAGCAGCGTATAGCTTTTTAACATTTGTAGCTTTAGATAAAGAAGGGAACAAAGCAGAAGTTCCAGCAATTTATCCAGAAACAGATGATGAAAAATGGTTCTATGAAAGTGCGCAAGATAGAGTGAAATTACGCCAAGAAAGAAGAAAAGAAAGCAAGAAAACATTAGACTTCATGTCTACAAAACTATATATCTAATTTAAATAAAGGGCTAGGACAACAATCGTTATCCTAGCCCTTTATTATATTATTGATTCATTCTTAATTCGTTTGCTTTAAAGTCAACATCTTTATAGTACATATCTTTTACGAGTAGATTTGGACCTAAACATCTCACTTTAGGACAGTGACAGTTAAGTGATTTTGCTAAAGATGAATTCATCCATGTTTGATAAACATCTTCAAGTTTATCTTGTTTGATATTTGCGATAGATCCCGTTTCATCGCCGAAGTCTGTAACGATTACATCTCCAGAAAATACATTTACGTTTAATCTGCTTCTTCCATCTGGATCATTTCTTAAACTTACATTTTTAGATGATTTTAATCTAGATAATAAGTTCTGGTCAGATTCATTCATGAAACAAGGGTAAAAAGGTAACGTTCCAAATAACATCCATGTGTCTTCATCTCTAAAGTCTAAAATCTCATGAATAGTATCTTTCATTTCATCTAAACTCATAATATTTAACTGACTCGCAAAGTCAGAAGGGTACATAGGATGTATTTCATGACGACTACATTTCATATCATGAACAATTTCATTATGGATTTTTTGTAAATAAGGTTTAGTACTTTTATTTAACATCGTTTCAGCAGATACAAACATACCTTGTTCTGATAGTGTGGCAGAGTTTTGAATCATTTGTTCGTATAGACGATATCTTGCTTTTAAAGGTGGTTTCTTGTCCATTACATGGAAACCAACTTCACTGAATTCATCTATTGTTCCCCAGTTGTGTGAAATATGCATAACATCAATATACTCAGCAATTTCTAAATAACGGTCAAGTGGTAACGTTAAATTAGAATTCATTTGCGTGTAAATGCCTCGTTTGTGTGCATATTTTAATAAAGGAACGACAGTTTCTCGAATTGATTTTTTACTGAACATTGGTTCTCCGCCAGTAATTGAGATTGTTTTTAAATGAGGAACTTCATCAAGTCTCTTTAAAATTAAATCCATCGGTAATGTGTCAGGGTCTCGTAATTGTAACGTATAACCTACTGCACAATGTGCACAACGCATGTTACAGAGTGTAGTCGTTGTAAATTCTATATTACTCAGTTGTAATGAACCATGTTCATCTATATCGTTATAGGCTTCCCACGGGTCGTTTTTTATTGAAATAGGACTTTTCAAGTCGTATATCATGATATATCCTTCTTTCTGATTTTTTTCCTATCTATGAGCGTAACACTTGTTATCAAATTTTCCAATACTGATTTATGATTGTTTTTATACTTGTTATCATTCATAATAATATTATTAAAAATAAAGGAGTATTAAAATGAGTAAAAAAACATCACTTAATGAAATCAAACAAAGGTTATCAGACTTTTTAGATGAAATGGAAGCAATGAATCCTGAAGATATGGAAGTATCTGATGTAGATGAATGGATTGCTTTGCTTGATGAACTTGAGAAAAAAGTTCAAGCTATGCATGATTAACGGTGAGCATAGATGAATGTTTCAGTAAAAGTAGGACAGAAGTTTCCTTTAACGATCAAACGATTAGGTATTAATGGTGAAGGTATTGGCTATTATAAGAAGAAGATAACATTTGTAGAAGGTTTATTGCCGGGAGAGGTTGGACTTGTCCAAGTTGTAAAAGCGAAACCAAATTTTATCGAAGCGAAAGTAGTCAAAATCCGTGAACGTAGTAAAGAAAGGGTTAAACCTAAATGTAAAGTTTATGATATTTGTGGTGGATGCCAACTGCAACATTTAAATTATGATGCGCAACTTTTATTCAAATCACAAATTGTAAAAGATGCGTTAACTAAATATGCGAAAAATATCCCAACAAAAATTGTAAAACCTACAATCGGTATGGATAATCCTTGGGGATACCGTAATAAAAATCAATTTCCTGTTCAGAAGAAGGGAAATCAACTCATTGCAGGCCTTTATGAAAAAGACAGTCATCAATTAATTGATATTAAAAAATGTCCAGTTCAAGACAAACGTACAATTCAAGTTACGAATGAACTGAGAAATATTTTGATGAATTTAAAAGTTAAAGTATGTAGAAATCCAAATAAAGAACAAGGGCTAAGATATATTGTTACGAGAGTAGCAAAACATAGTCAACAAATACAAGTTACGTTAGTTTGTACGGACGATCAATTGAAGTATAATAAGTCTCTTATTGATCAAATCATGAATTTGTCTTTCGTGGAAAGTTTATCCATCAATATTAATAAAGAGAAGACATCACGAGTACTTGGCAATCAAACGATTCATGTAAGTGGTAAACAACAAATTACAGAAACGCTTGGTCAATACTATTATGATTTATCGCCAGATTCATTTTTCCAATTAAATCCGGAACAAGCTACAAAAATGTACGGTGAAATTGAAGCTCAAGCGAATTTAACAGGTAATGAATCAGTTGTAGATGCATTTTGTGGAACAGGTACAATTGGTATTTGGCTTTCTAAAAATGCGAAAGAAGTAAGAGGTATGGATATCATTAAAGAAGGTATTGATGACGCCAAGAAAAATGCTGAACTCAATAATCGTCATAATGTACACTATGAAGTTGGTGATGCATATAAAGTTATGGATAAATGGATTAAAGAAGGTTTTAAACCAGACGTGATAACAGTTGATCCGCCAAGAACAGGATTAGGTATTAAAGCTGTTGAACTTATTAAATCCGTTCATCCAAAAACATTTGTGTATACAAGTTGTAATCCATCAACTTTAGCTAAAGATTTAGCACACTTATCTAAAAAATACAAAGTCGTAAGCATGCAACCTATTGATATGTTTCCACAAACAGCACAAGTAGAAGTCGTAGCAAAATTAGTTGCAAAATAAGTTTAAAACCTTTCAAAAGTGGTATATAAATATTAGACATACTATGAAAGGAAGAGATTGATATTATGAGTAAAAAAGTAGCAGCAGTTGTAACAGATTTATTCGAGGACGTTGAATTAACAAGTCCACAAAAAGCATTAACTGATGCTGGACATGAAGTTGTTATTATTGGTGAAGAAAAAGGTAAAGAAATCACTGGTAAAAAAGGCGAAAAAGTTACAGTAGAAGTTGGTATTGATGAAGCAAATGCTGCAGATTATGATGCAGTCTTAATTCCTGGCGGATTTTCACCAGATTTATTACGTGGAGATGAACAAGGACGTTTTGGCGAATTTGTTAAACATTTCGTACAAAATGAAAAACCTTCATTTGCAATTTGCCACGGACCTCAATTATTAATTGATACAGATTTATTAAATGGCAGAACTGTTACTAGTTTCTTGTCAGTTAGAAAAGACTTACAAAATGCAGGTGCAAAAGTCGTTGACGAATCTGTAGTCGTTGACAATGGCATCGTCACAAGTCGAACTCCAGACGACTTAGAAGACTTTAACCGTGAATCACTTGCATTGCTTCAATAGATGCTTTGATGAGCCACTCACTTTTATAGTGAGTGGTTTTTTTGTGCAGGCTATTATATAATTTTTTTATAATATGTAAGGAGCGTGGTTTATGGAAAGTAAGTATGATACAAAGTATTTTCAGTCATTAATAGGGCGCGCTGAATTAACCGAAAATATTTTGAAATCAATTCAAAATAAATCAAGTGGAAACGATGGCGAAAACTATTTTAGTGCTATTTTAAATTGTGATACGGATATCGTATATTTGAATGACTTTCAATTTACTTACAATAGTCAAGTTCAAATAGATACAATCGTCATCGATGATTATGCAATATATTTATTCGAGATAAAGAATTATAAAGGCATTTATTATTTAGAAGACACGTTGTTAAAAAATAATTTTGGAAGTACATTTACCTCACCGTTCATACAAATGGAACGAGCTAGAAATGAATTCAATAAACTATGTCACTATTTAGAAATTGGTAAACCCGTCATTTCAAAATTAGTCTTTACCAATCCTTACTTTAACTTCAAAAATAGAAACCTACTAAAAGATCAAGTTATCTTACCCTCAGAATTAGGCTCCATTACCCAACTTTTTAAAAATCAAAATCAATCAGAAAATATAAGAATTAAACAGAAACTATTATCAGTAAGAAATTCATTTGATGCACAATACAATAAAAGTGTGACAATACCGTTTGAACAAATCAAGCCAGGTATCAAATGTCCTAGATGTCATCGCATGTTCACAGTAAAAATTGAACAAGACAAACAGAAATGTACATGCCAATATTGTGAGTCCGTCATGGATAAAAAGTATCTTTATGAATATAATTTGCAAGAACTGTATTATTTAAAACAAGAGCCATTCACTATCACCGAAGCAGTATGGTGGTTAGGAGGGAATAGTATTACTACAATTCGAAGAGTATGTGAACAAAACTTTAAAAGTATAGGTAAAAGATATAAGAAATACTATATTTAGAATTAGATGAGTTAGCTAATTACCAGAATTCCGAATAATGGTAGTAAGAGCGTTCTAATTACCAGAATTCAGAATAGTGGAAGTTACAGCGTTCTAATTACCAGAATTCAGAATAGTGGAAGTTCAGAGTTCTAATTAATACAATTTCAAAAAATGTCCCTAACATCCGTTAACAACCTCCATCACAATCTACAAAATTCCACATCTCAGCGCGCTATTTTAAAATTTTTATTGAAAATACTTAAATTTAACCCAACAGAAAAAGCAGTGAAGTTCTTCATAAACTTCACTGCTTCTTTATTTTTATTAGAAGAATCTTCTTATTAGTGTTTTGAGTGGTGGCATTTTTTCGAGTCTGTTTTCTTCTAATGCTGTTCTAATTTCGAATTTTGCATATCCTTTTGCTTCGTCCCATATAATTTTACCTGGTAATGGAGCAGCATCTGAATCTACTTTTACGTTAACAACTACAGGTTTATTCGCATTTTTAGCTTTTTCAAGTGTAGGGGCGATGTCTTCTACATCTACGACATTATAGCCTATACCGCCACAACTATCTGCAAATTTAGCGAAGTCGATATCGCCTAAATCAATAGCATATTCTAACTCACCAGCTGCTTGTTGTTCGTATTTTATGAAAGCTAATTCTTGGTTATTCAGTACGACGACGATAATAGGTAGTTTATATTGTACCGCTGTAACGAAGTCTTGCATAACCATCGCAAATCCTCCGTCACCTGTAATAGCAATTGCTTGCTTATCTGGATTTGCGACTTTACTTGCTATCGCTCCTGGTAATGCACAGCCCATCGTGCCTAACCAAGATGACGTGATAAATTTATGATTGTGACCGAGTTGTAAATATCGTGTGCTCCATACTGTTGAAGTTCCGACGTCAACTGAAAATACTGTGTCATCTGTTGAAATTTTTTCTATTTCAGACATTAATAATTCTGGTCTGATTGGTTTGCTGTCATTATTTCTATCTTCTTCTAACCATCTGTTCCATGCTTTCATATTTTCTTGGCATGCTTTTAAGAATTTACGGCCGGTAACTTTTTCAGACGCTTCTGTTAATGCAGCTAATACATTTTTTGTATCGCCTATTAAGCCTACATCAACATTAAAACGTTTGCCGATATTTGTTTGATTAATATCAATTTGGATACATGGTATATCTTTATCAGGTAAATAATCTACATATGGATAATTCGTACCAACTAAAATTAATAAATCAGCATCTTTAGACGCTTCAAATGCTGGTTTAGTACCGATTTTACCTAAGTTACCCATGAAATTAGGATGTTTATCTGGTATGATACCTTTTGCTGGTAATGTAATTAAACCAGGTGCATCGATATGAGCTAAGAAGTTAAGTAATTCTTCCTTAGCATCTTTAGCACCAACACCAGTTAGGACGACCGGTTTTTCACTTTTATTTATAAGTTCTGCAGCTTTTTTAACATCTTCATCTTTAGCGTAAGTTACTGCATTTTCAAATTTATAAGTTTCTCTAGGGACATTGTCTTCAATTTTCTCACCTAGAACATCACTTGGAATCGTTAATACTGCAACGCCTTTTTTAGCATATGCAGTTTTGATAGCTTCATCTACAATTTCATGTACATTTTCAGCTGATTCTAATTGTTTATTATAAACAGCTACATCTTCGAAAAGGGCTGTTAAGTTAACTTCTTGGAAGAATTTCGTGCCCAATAATTTCGAATCTGTTTGACCTGCTAAAACGAGCATAGGGACATTATCCATTTTAGCGTCATACATACCATTTAACATATGTATTGCGCCCGGACCACCAATACTTAATGCTACTGCTATTTTGCCTGTTAATTTGGCATAACTACTAGCAGCTAAAGTTGCAACTTCTTCGTGTCTTACATCATAGAATTTAATATTATCTTCTTCTGTTTTAAGTGCATCTACGACTTTATCTATTGAATCACCAGGTATGCCATATACGTGGTCAATTTGCCAATTCTTTAAGACTTGTACGAGTGCTTTGTTTGCTTTAATTTTTGCCATATAAAATTCCTCCTTATCGTTATCTATACCCAAATACGCTAAAAGTTATACTTATAAATAAGACTCAGGACTGATTTTGTTGTTTTTCAGTAAAAAGAAGTGTTTAAATTCATTATTACAAGCTATAATGATGTAAGAAATATGAATAAGGGAGAATACAGATGGGGCTATTTAAGAATAAGAAGAATGAAATACCACAACCTAATTCAGAAGAAGTTCAATATAGAAGATATCAACATTATTATCAAGAACCTGTACAGCCGAGAAAGAGAAAAAGAATTTCAAAGCTATTTGGTCTTGTAACAATACTTATTATACTAGCGATTACTTTTTATTTAGCAGTTATGTATATGTGGTCAAGAACATCTGATGTTGATGATTTAGTAAAAATTGAAGATAAACAATCTTATGTTCAAGTTGAAGATATGCCTGATTATACTAAAAATGCTTTTGTAGCAGTTGAAGATAAACGATTTTATGATCATGATGGAATTGACTTAAGAGGTGTATCACGTGCGCTTGCTGTAAGTTTGAAAAATGGTGAACTAACGCAAGGTGGAAGTACGATTACGCAACAAGTCGTTAAAAACTATTTCTATACGAATGAAACGCAACTCACAAGAAAAGTGAAAGAGATGTTTGTGGCGAAACGTGTTGAAGATAAATATAGTAAGAATGATATTTTGAGTTATTATGTCAATAATATCTATTTTGGTCAAAATAATTATACGATAGAAGAAGCGGCAAATTATTACTTCGGTGCGACAGTCGATAAAAATAATCCAAACCTTCCTCAAGTAACGGTATTACAAAGTGCAATTTTAGCTAGTGTCGTAAATGCACCATCCAATTTTGATATTAATAATATTAGTGATAGTTATATGACACGTATCAAAACAACGCTTGAAAAAATGAAACAACAGAATTATATTACTGAATCAGAGTATACTGAAGCTATAAATGAATTAAATCAATAATAAACACACTGAGTTAAGAGATTAAACTTTTAAACTCAGTGTGTTTTATTGTATCCTATATATATGTGTGGAGGGATGTAAAATGCTTAAAATAACTAAACTTGAAGTACAAAAGAAAAACAAAGAACGTTTAAATTTATTTATTAATAATGAATTTGAAATGGGTATTGATCAAGCAACATACATCTACTTTAATTTAAGAAAAGATTTAGAAATTACGAAAAGTAAATTACAAGAAATTAAGGACTACGATCAATATAGACAGGCACTTAATCAAGCGATTGTCTATTTATCACATAAAAAGCGTACGAAATATGAAGTAGAAAAATATTTAACAGACAAAGAATATGGCAGTGACTTAATTGATAGAGTGATAGAGTATTGTCAATCTAATAAATACATAGACCATAAAGATTATATTGAAAGTTTAAAAAACACCATTTTAAAAACAACGGATAAAGGTCCTGACCATTTTGAAAGAATAGCAAAAGAAAAAGGTATAGAACAAGATTTAGTTTACGAATTCAAAGAAAAGTTTGAAATGGAAATGGCAGAAGAACGAATTCCGAACATCGCCAAGAAGATTATGCAAAAAAAGAAACAACCTCCTAACCGTTTAAAGCAAACGATTGTCCAAACACTTCAACAAAGAGGCTATGCTTTTTCATTAATCAATGAACATCTAACAGATTTGAATATTGAACCGACATCTGATGATGTTGAAAATATTTTGATGAAAGATTTGGAAAAGGTATATAATAAATATCAAAAGAAATATAATGGATATGAACTTAAGTCACATGTTATTCAAGCACTCGTAAGAAAAGGGTATACATTTGAAATGATTAATGACAAATTAGTAGAAAGTGGTATTGTAGATGAATAATGATAAAAAATTTGTTGAAATGACAGACTATGAACTTAAAAACGCAATTGCTGAATATCGCGAAAAGATGAGAAAATCAGAAATGATGGGTATACTAAATGAATATGAAGTATATAAGAGAAAAGCGCTCATAGCAGAAAGTTACCTTGTCGACACTTCAAAAATAGAAGTCGGTAAAGTATATGGCTTAATAGGTGACACACCTAGTTACTTTAAAGTAGAACGCATTAATGGTGTATTTGCTTGGGGATTTAGATTAAAAGGATCAAAAATTGAAGAAGGCATTCCTGTAAGTCTTCTACAACTATAATGGTGGTGCAGAATGACACAGCAAATATTACTGAGAGTTGTTAACGCAACTAAATATTATTATATAAGTAAAGAACAGAATAAATTCAAATCATTATTTAAGTTAAAGCACCTTAATAAAGACATTGTACTTAAAAATGTTACCGTGCATCTTTATAGAGGCGAAGTGCTGGGCATTATCGGCGATGATCAGTCTGGTAAAGAAATGATCAGTAAATTAATGATTAAAGAAGTTGCACCTAATTTAGGTAAAGTAACAAATCATGCACAAACATTTTTAGCGGATGTTAGACATAAAGCTGATGATCATCAAACATTAAATGAAATGATTATTCGTACTTTGAGTTTATCCGGTGTAGAAATTAGAGACATTACGACGATTCAAAGACAAATATTAAGCTTTGCCAAATTATCGGATAAAGCTTCAAAGACGTGCCAAGATATTAATGAAGCAGAATATGCGCAGTTGTTAGTTAGTATAGCCAAATATATGAGACCTACCGTTGCAATTTTTACGAACATCATTCAATACTTAGACGAATCATTTCAGAAGAAGTTCCATGAATTTTTAAATGAACAAAAAGAATACGATCGTGCAGCTGTTGTTATTGATGACCATATACACTCAATTGAGAAAATGAGTAACTATCTTATCTGGCTAACTTATGGTCAAGTTAGAAAAGAAGGTACCGTTAAAGAAGTATTAGGTCATTACCGAGAATATCATAAGAAATATAACCAAATTCAAGATAAAGACCAAAAAGAACTTTACGATCTTAAATGGAAGATGGCTCAACAAGAACTTCCTATAGCGCACGGCGAAGGTTATAAAAGAATGCGTAAATATCAATACGGTAGAGTGCCGAAATCTATTGAGAAAATGATATTTTATGGCTTAACATTTATCTTTGGTGCTACATTAGCAGCGCTATTTATGTTTATAGGTGTGGGTAGCTCGCCTACAGAAAAAGAAGTTACATCAAAACAGGTCATCACAACAAATAGTGAACCAAAATACATAGATAAGTCAGCTTATGTCCTATCGCTGAAACATGATACAGAACTCACACCTTCATCCAAAGGCTCAAAGTTGAAATTACCTCAGTATAGTTTTGTAGATGTAACAGGTGAAAATCAATCTAATTATAGACTTGAAGTAGATGACAAGACTTATATCTCTAAGAAGAATAACTTGTACTTTTTCAATCCGGCAGGACTATATGAAGACGTTGATTGGTCAGATTTAGAAGATTATGTTGATGATAGTTATTTAAATTATATAGATTTTTATAACAGCTTTATGCATAAATCACATAAGAAAGTTTCTGAGACCATTACAGCTGATAAAGCAAACCGATTTAATGAACAAATGGAAGGCCAAAAAGTACATATGGTTTTCGACAGTGATAATCAACTAACTGGTTTTACATTTGATATGAAAAACAAAGCTAAATTAGTTAAGAAATATAATATTTCAAGTGACACTTGGGTAGTTAAATCAAGAGATGGCTTTATGATAGCAGACTTAGCAGAAAACAAATGGATTTTTATTCAATTATAGGAGGTCAATATGAACGAATTATTTGAACAACATATTAAACATTTTCCACATATGCTTAAATATTGCTTCTATGAAGTTAAAACTCATTATAAATATTATGTATCTGCTTTTGCTATCATGTTAGTATTATTGATCTTCACATATTTGAAGTTATGGATTACTGATGCGATAGATGTACAACAATCAACGTCTTATTATAAATTGATTGGCTTTTTCGCTTACATGTGGGTCTTTTTATCACTTTTCAATTCTGAAAAGACAGTCAGAAAGCAAGGAGCACTTTATAATAGATTATCAGTACCGTACTATGTTGGTGCTTCTTCACAAGTATTTTTAACGATGATTATGTTCTTGATTGTTGTAACACTTACTGGTATAGTTTCAACATTTTCGACATCAAATTTAATCGAAATTAATCATTTAGGATTTTTCTATTATTTAGTGATGGCATACATATTACTTGTACCAGTAGCATCTATTATCGGCGTGTTTGGTAAATATGTATATTCTGCAAGGTTTATCGTTTTCGGATTATTGATTGTATTATTATTTGTCGTACCGATATTGTATGTACCTAATAATATGTATGCAGTTTGGGTCAATGTCTTAAAACTCAATCCATTATTCTATATTATTAATGGGTTCCAACAATCAATGGTGTTAGGTAACGCATCCGTTACGAATTTGCCATATCATATTCTGTTCTATTTTGAAGTAGCATTTATCTATTTAGCTTGGATCAATATTAATAAAGCTTATAAAACTGAATACTTTAAATAAAAAAATTAAGGCTGAGATGATTTAATCGTCTCAGCCTTAATTGTATTTCTAAGCTTCAAGTTTTTTCATTAATTTTTCTTCGGTAAATACCCAACCGATATATGAGTTTGTCACTTTCATATCATCATCTAAATGTAGTATAGCTACAAATGGGTAATGACCATTCTTCAAATATCTTAAATCAATAAATCTTAGTTCTGTTGTTTTTTTATCTATTCTTGTAACTTCCCATCGATAAATAGAACTGAAACTTAAGAAAGATCTTAAATTCTCATCATATTTAGCATAAGCCATTATATGGTCATTCGGGAATGCTTGTCTTTTGAATACATCATTAAATGCTACGTTACGACCATAACTACGTCCAACATAATCATGTGTTTCAGTTTGAATGGCAATACGCCATTCCATAAAACGTATTGTCGGTGCAACAAATATTTTAACGGGATTATCTTCTTGTTGTATTTGTTTTAAAGCTTGGTCTTTTATCGCTTTTTGTAATATGAATCGCACAATATAATAGAATATTAACAAGAAGTATAATGTACCAAAAGCAATGCCAGCATTAACACCGAGTGTCCAGAACAGTATGGCAACTAAGTGTGCTACAAAAATAATGGGGTCAAACGTATTAATAATACTTAATTGAATCCATTTATTAGATATCGGTCTAAGCGCCTGTGTACCATATGAATTAAAAATATCTACAAAAACATGAAAGAATACGGCAAATTGCGTCCATAACCAAATATGCAAGACATCTACTCCTGGAAAGATAACGAATATTAGAAACGTTAATATTAAAGGCCATAATAATGTAAAAGGTATTGAATGAGTGATACCTCTATGGTTTTTAACATATATCGCATTATTTTTTAATTTTAATACTGTATCAATATCAGGTATTTGTGATCCAACCATTATACCAGTTGCCACTGCAGCAAATGTAGGTGTAACATGTGGATCTAATGTTGCAAGACCAGTTAACGCAACACCCATAACAACGTGTGTACCAGTATCCATAAAAATCACCACTTTACTTTAATCTATATGATATATATTATATAGCATATGCATAGTAATCTGAAAGCAATTCACAAGAAAGTAGTGTCATAAATGATAGAAACGAAACAATTTAAAGACGATTTGCTTAATTGGTTTCATAAAAATAAACGACAAATGCCGTGGAGAGAAACATCAAATCCATATTATATTTGGTTAAGTGAAGTAATGTTGCAACAAACACAAGTTAATACTGTTCGACCATATTACAAAGCATTTATTGAGCGTTTTCCAACTATAGAAAGTTTGAGTGAAGCAAACGAAGAAGATGTACTTAAATATTGGGAGGGTTTAGGTTATTATTCTAGGGTTAGAAATTTTCAAGAAGCGGTTAAAGAAGTTCACCATAGTTATCACGGAGTAGTACCAGATAACCCTGATGATTTTAAAAAGTTAAAAGGTGTCGGCCCATATACAAATGCAGCAGTTATGAGTATCGTGCATAATCATCCGATACCAGCAGTTGATGGCAATGTGTTAAGAGTGTGGAGTAGATTGACTGGTAATGACAGTGATATAGCTGCACCGAAGACGAAAAAATTATATGAAGATGAATTACAGCCATTTGTAGAAGAACATTCTGGAGATTTTAATCAAGCAATGATGGAATTAGGAGCAACCATTTGTACACCTAAAAAGACTTTGTGTATTATGTGCCCTGTTCAAAAACATTGTTATGCTTTTGCTAATGGTATAGTGGATGAATTACCGGTTAAAAAGAAAAAAATAAAGAAAAAGACAATTGATTTTAACGTATTATATATCACGAATCGTTCTGGAGAGATATTAGTACGCCAAAGAGATACGAAATTATTAAATGGCATGTGGGAGTTTCCAATGTTTGAGGCTGATGAAAGTATACACAGCATTGAAGAAACTTTAGATGCAGTTATAGATATTGATCAAACACCTGAATATACTACTAAGCATGTTTTTACACATATGACATGGAATATGAATGTATACCGTGCGCATACTCAAAAAAGTGATTTTGATTACCCATATAAATGGATTAAAAAAGAAGAAAAAGAACAGTTATCATTTTCAACATCTATGAGTAAGATTTTTAATCAACTCAATGGATAATGATAAGAAACATAATTTTAGCTTATTTATTTAAATATGATATAATAACTTGGTAAATATTTAAAAGGTGGTGTGGAACATGGTCAAAGAATCCATACCAAAAGAAGGCCAAGTAATTAAAATACAAAGTTATAAACATGATGGTAATATACATCGTGTGTGGTCTGAAACAACAATTCTTAAAGGTACGAGTCATGTTATTATCGGTGGGAATAATCGTACACTCGTAACAGAAAGTGATGGTAGAACTTGGGTAACAAGGGAACCAGCGATTGTTTATTTCCATTCAGAATATTGGTTTAACGTCATTTGTATGTTCCGCGAAGACGGTGTTTATTATTATTGTAATTTATCATCACCATTTGTTTGTGATGAAGAAGCGATTAAATATATCGATTATGATTTAGACATTAAAGTTTATCCAAGCGGCAAATATCATTTGTTGGATGAAGATGAGTATAAACAACATATGAAACAAATGAATTATCCTAAAGACATTGATGTAATACTTAGAAGAAATGTTGATATTCTACAACAATGGATTGAACGCAAGAAAGGACCATTTGCGCCAGACTTTATTAAAGTTTGGCAAGAAAGATTTCATTCAATTGATAGACGTAATTCTTGAGAATGAAAATATCACAGCCTAGCTAAAGCTAGGCTGTTTCGTTTGGACTAAGATTGGGGGAACAATAATGATTAAAAGGTATTTACAATTTGTAAAACCATACAAGTGGCATATTGTAGGTACGATTATCATTGGAATTTTAAAATTTGGTATCCCGTTATTACTTCCATTACTGATTAAATATGTAATCGATGATGTCATTAATAATGGTGCACTATCAATTGGACAAAAAACAGAAAAATTAACATATGCAATGTTAATTATGGGATTCATATTTGTTGTACTAAGACCACCTATAGAATACTTCAGACAATATTTAGCACAATGGACATCTAATAAAATTCTGTATGATATTCGTAAAAAATTATACACACATTTACAGGCATTAAGCTCAAGATTTTATGCTAATAATAAAGCAGGGGAAGTTATATCACGCGTGATTAATGACGTTGAACAAACTAAAGACTTTATCCTTACAGGACTTATGAACGTTTGGTTAGATTTAGTGACTATCGTCATCGCATTAAGTATTATGTTTGTTTTAGATATTAAATTAACATTTACAGCAATTGCGATTTTCCCAGTATTTATATTTAGTATTTATTACTTCTTCGGAAAATTACGTAGTTTAACGAGAAGAAGATCGCAAAGTTTAGCAGAACTTCAAGGATTTCTTCATGAACGTGTTTCAGGGATGTCTGTTATTAAAAGTTTTGCTATTGAAAAAAATGAAGAAAAACGATTTGATAAAAGAAACCAAAACTTCTTAACTAAAGCAACTGATCATACGAAATGGAATGCTAAATCATTTGCAGTTATTAATACAGTTACAGATATTGGTCCATTATTAGTAGTAGGTATCGGTGGTTTTCTTGTTATTCAAGGGAATTTAACTGTTGGGACATTAGCAGCATTTGTAGCATATCTTGAACAGTTATACGGACCTTTAAGAAGATTGGTTTCATCATCTACAACTTTAACGCAAAGTATCGCTTCAATGGACAGAGTATTTCATTTGTTTGATGAAAAATATGATGTCAAAAATGAAGATGACGCACAAGACATTGTCATTAAAGAAGGGCACATTACGTTTGATGACGTATCATTTAAATATAATGATTATGAAGATGAAGTGCTTAAACATATTAATTTAGATATTAATAAAGGTGAAACCGTCGCATTTGTAGGTATGAGTGGTGGCGGTAAATCGACACTTATTAGTTTACTGCCTAGATTCTATGATGTGACAAAAGGTAGTATTAGTATTGATAATCATAACGTTAAAGATTTCACAACTGAAAGTCTCAGAAATCAAGTAGGTATGGTTGAACAAGATAATATTTTATTCTCTGATTCTATTAAAGAAAATATTTTATTAGGTAAACCGGATGCATCTGATGAAGAAGTTATAGAGGCTAGTAAAAAAGCGAATGCACATGACTTTATTATGTCATTGCCAAATGGTTATGATACAGAGGTCGGCGAACGTGGTGTAAAATTATCAGGTGGACAAAAACAAAGAGTTTCTATTGCAAGAATATTCTTGAATAACCCTCCTGTATTAGTACTTGATGAAGCGACGAGTGCACTTGATTTAGAAAGTGAAAAAATTATTCAAGATGCACTTGAAATATTAAGTACTGAAAGAACGACTTTAATAGTTGCACATAGATTATCAACAATTACACATGCGGATAAAATAGTTGTTATTCAAAATGGACAAATTGAAGAAGTTGGTTCACACAAAGAATTAATGGCAGCACAAGGAAGTTATTACAACTTATATAATATTCAATCATTCGGGTAAAATTACAACACCCCCTCATTCTATGCTATTATTAATTTAATAGAGATAGACTGAGGGGGAATTTTTATGACTTTTTTAAGCATACTACAATTGATTGTGAATATTTTATTCTTTGTCATCATTATTGGTGGTATTATTGCCTGTATTTCTTTGTATGTTATAGATAAAAGGCAAAAGCATCATAGTGTATTAAGAAATTACCCGGTACTTGGTAGAGTGAGATACTTTTTAGAAAGTATAGGACCAGAACTTAGACAGTACTTAATATTAAATGACAATGCTGGAAAACCATTTTCAAGAAAGCAATATTTAAATATCGTCATGCCAGGTAAATATAAAAATAGAATCGAAAGTTTTGGATCGTTGAGAAAATTTGAAGAGCCAGGATTTTATTTACAAAATACAATGTTTCCAGTGGACCATGATGAATTAGAAATTAACCAAGATGAACAAATGTCTACTTTTATTTATGAAATTTCTAATGAAGGACTTTTTGATCGTAAAGAAGAACAGAAACAAAAAGATGTTGATCCATATAAATTAACAACAGATAACCAGATAATTATAGGTGGTGACTTAAAACATCCATTTATCGTTAATAGATTGGTTGGACAATCAGGTATGAGTTATGGTGCACTAGGTAAAAATGCGATTACTGCATTGTCAAAAGGATTAGGCAGAAGCGGTTCATGGATGAATACAGGAGAAGGAGGATTAAGTGATCATCATTTAAGTGGAGAATGTGATATCATCTTTCAAATAGGACCAGGTTTATTTGGTGTTCGAGATAAAGAAGGTAATTTCGATGAGAAAGAATTTATTGAAAAAGCCAATATGAAACAAGTTAAGGCATTTGAATTAAAGTTAGCGCAAGGTGCCAAAACGAGAGGTGGACATATTGAAGGAGCAAAAGTAACAGAAGAAATTGCTGAAATTAGAAATGTAACGCCTTTTGAAACAGTTAACTCACCTAATAGATTTGAGTTTCTTCATAATAATAAAGAGTTGTTACAATTTGTTCAGAAGTTAAGAGAACTATCTGACAAACCAGTTGGCATAAAAATAGTTGTCGGAAACATAAATGATTTAAAGAAATTAATACATGAAATGGTATCATCAAACATTATTCCTGATTTTATTACTGTCGATGGTGGAGAAGGTGGAACAGGTGCGACTTATCAAGAACTTGTAGATACTGTTGGTTTGCCATTATTTTCAGCATTACCAATATTAGATGTTGAACTTAAAAAATTTAAAATAAGAGATAAAGTGAAAGTATTTGCATCTGGAAAACTTATCACACCTGATCAAATTGCTATTGCTTTAGCGTTAGGTGCAGATCTCGTTAATGTAGCAAGAAGTTTAATGATTAATGTAGGTTGTATTATGGCTCAACAATGTCATACAAATAATTGCCCTGTAGGTGTAGCTACTACAGATCCAAAAAAAGAATCTGCTTTAGTTGTATCAGAAAAAGAATACAGAGTTTCAAATTATATTGTGAGTTTACATGAAGGGTTATTTAATTTAGCTGCTGCAGTAGGTGTGAAAAGTCCTAATCAAATAAATGAAAACCATTTATTATATAGAAGTGCTAATGGAAATGTCATGAATGTTAATCAATATAAAAAATCCATATATAAAGAGAATTAAAAATAGACCTGAACAGATAACTGTTCAGGTCTATTTTTATAAATCAAAATCTTCATCTTCAATTTGAATGTCGCTATCTTCTGGATGGTATTTGAAATAACTAGAAGATAATTTGTCTAAATGTAAAATAGTCGCTTTATAATCTAACATAGCTGAAATAACTTGCATGACGTTCTCAATATAGTAATCTTCTTGATCAGGATTTTCCATAATATCTTTAATGAATATTTCCATTAAATCTTCTTTATAAGGTTCTACTAAATAATCAGGAACTTGATCAATTTCGTGTTTAGCTTTTTGTGATATCCTTACTAATATTTGTTCATGCTGCGCCATCAGTTCATCCAGTTCAAACTTCATTTGTACTTTGAGATCATCATTTAAGTTATGAATATCGTTTTCGTAACGATTCATTTTTCTTAAAACTTCGTATGCTCTGCGTGTTGATGCAATAATCTCTTTGAAAAGAATCTTCTTACGCATTTGACTAAAAGCTTGTTTCTTTGTGTAGGCTCTTTCTTCTTTATAATATAAATAAAATTGTTCAAGCTTTACGATACGTGTTCTGATTGTTTCTAAATCTTGCTTTACGTAGTTAAATTCAGTTGTACCATTTAACACTAATCTAAACCATTTAAATATATCAGTAGAAATATTGAGTGAGTTATAATACATTTTAGTTTCGAATTTCGGTGGTAAAAACGTAAAGTTAACAAGGAAAGCACTTAAAACACCAATCATAACTAAGACGAAACGATAGAATGCAGAGATATAGAAATCTCCTTCATGATGTCCAAGTATGATTAAAGCTGTAACAACTGCTAAGTTAGAAACATGTTGTAGATTAAATTTGTAAAGTATTGAAATAATGATAATCGCTGTTAAACCGATAAATACAACATTGTTACCAAATATAGAGAATATGGTAACAGCTGTAATCGCACCAATCACATTACCTTGAAATTGTTCTACAATCGTTTTGAACGAACGATAGACACTTGGTTGCATGGCGACCATTGCAGCAACACCAGCTATTGATGTTATCATTGCTGGTCCTGGCAGTAAATTAGCTATAAATATTGCTAGGACAATCGCGATACCAGTTTTAAATATTCTTGCCCCAAATTTCATAAAACCATTCCTTTTTGTTTTTAAAACAGGGTTGTAACAAATATCACAAGCCTAGTATATATTGGTTATACAACGTTTTGGCTAACTTTTCAAGTTTATAATTGAGAGAAAGCGTAATCAACTGCATTTAATGTTTGACTTATGTCTTCTTCAGTATGTTCAGTTGTTAAGAACCATGCTTCATATTTAGAAGGTGCTAAATTAATACCTTGATTTAACATTAACTTAAAGAATTTTGCGAACTGTTCACCGTCAGTATTTTCCGCTTGAACATAATTTTCAACTTTTTCGTCTGTAAAGTAAAGAGTTAAAGCACCTTTGATTCGATTAACTGTTGCTTTAACGTTATGTTTTTTAATTAATTCCAATAAACCTTCTTCTAATTGTTGACCTAATTGATCCAATTTATCGTAAACACCAGGTTGTTCCAATATTTCTAATAAAGCAATTCCAGCTCTCATAGAAAGTGGGTTACCCGCCATTGTACCTGCTTGGTATGCTGGACCAAGTGGTGCAACATGTTCCATGATTTCTTGACGTCCTCCGTATGCACCGATTGGTAAGCCGCCTCCAATAACTTTACCAAATGCAGTTAAGTCAGGATAAACGCCTAATAAATCTTGTGCAGCACCGTAATGGAATCTAAATGCTGTAATAACTTCATCATAAATCACTAAACCACCGTATTGATGTGTTACTTCATTTACTGCTTCTAAAAAGCCTTCTTTAGGCTCAACCATACCGAAGTTTCCGACGATTGGTTCTACTAATACACCAGCAACTTGATCGCCCCAATGTTCCATAGCTTCTTTAAATGAATCTATATCATTAAAAGGAACTGTAATAACTTCTTGCGCTACACTTTTCGGTACACCAGCAGAATCAGGTGTGCCAAGTTGAGATGGACCACTTCCTGCAGCAACAAGCACTAAGTCAGAATGTCCGTGATAACATCCAGCGAATTTAATGATTTTATCTCGCTTAGTATATGCACGTGCAACTCTAATAGTTGTCATAACAGCTTCAGTACCTGAGTTTACAAATCTGATTTTTTCTAGCGATGGAATAGCGTTACGTAGTTTTTTAGCAAAAGTAATTTCATATTCAGTAGGTGTACCGAATAATACACCATCTTCAGCTGCAGCTTTAATGGCTTCTGTTATATGTGGATGTGCATGTCCAGCTATGATTGGTCCATATGCTTGAAGATAGTCAATATATTTATTACCATCAACATCGTAAAAATACGCACCTTTACCTTTTTGCATAACTACAGGAGCGCCACCACCTACAGCTTTATATGAACGAGATGGTGAATTGACACCACCAAGAATATATTCATTTGAAAGTGTTTGTAAGTACTCACTTTTTGTAAATTCCATATTATCAACCTCTTTTAATTTAATTATTTTCATTTATATCGTATCATAAAATTAAACATCTATCGTTTATAAGGAGTGTAAAATATGATACAAATTGGTGAAAAATTTCCGGATTTCAAGTTGAAAAATCAAAATGGTGAATTAATTAGTAATGAGGACTTAAAGGGATCTAAAGTCGTTGTTTATTTTTACCCTAGAGATAATACACCGACATGTACGACAGAAGCATGTGATTTTAGAGATAATTTAGAAGATTTTAATGAATTAAATACGAAAGTTTATGGTATTAGTGGAGATAGTGAAAAGAAACATGCTAATTTTTCTAATAAACATAATTTGAATTTTGATTTACTAGTAGATGAAGATTATAAGCTTTCTGAAGAAGTAGGCGTATATCAATTGAAGAAATCATTTGGTAAAGAATCAATGGGGATCGTTAGAACGACTTTTGTGTTAGATGAAGAAGGTACTGTCATACATAAAATTGACAAAGTAAAAGTTAAAACTCAAATTGAAGACTTAAAAAACTTTATAAAGGAATGATATAAATGAAAGTCGTTACTTTAATGAGGCTAAAAGAACAAGAAGAGAGACTAAAAGAAACATTTCCTAATGTAGATTTTAAATTTTATAAACATCCGAATGAAGCACGTGATGAAGATTTAGAAGATGTTGATGTATTAGTTAGTTATCATGGAGAAGTGAATCCTTCATTTTTAGATAAATGTAAGAATATCAAACTAATCGCATGGTTTGCTACAGGGGTGAATCAATTACCTCTAGGTTACATTCAAGATAGAGGAATTAAATTGACTAATGCAAGAGGGGTACATGCCATTCAAATCGCTGAATTTATTTTTGCATATATTCTAAATGATATTAAACTATTTAGTACTTCATATGAGTCTCAAAAGAAACGTGAATTTAATCATAAGCTTAAACCTGATTCAATAAATGAAAAGACTATTCTATTTTTAGGTACAGGCAAGATTCCGCAAAGAACTGCTGAAGTTGCTAAAGTATTTAATATGAAGGTTATTGGTATAAATACAACTGGACATGATGTTCCTGGGTTTGATGAAGTTTATTCTATAGAAGAAAGACGTCATGTATATCATAAAGCTGACTTTGTTGTGAATGTATTACCTGAAACAGAAGATACGATACATTTATTACAGAAAGAAGACTTTAAACTTATGAATGAAGATACACATTTTATAAATGTAGGTAGAGGTACTGTCGTATCAGAAAGTGTCTTATATGAAGCCTTGGATAATAAAGAAATTAGATATGCATCTTTAGATGTATTTGAAGAGGAACCATTACCTGAAAACTCTAGACTATATGATTTAGATAATGTGTTTATCACAGCTCATATTACAGGTAATGATCTTAACAATTTAAAGAGAAGTACAGATATTCTAATTGAAAATCTCAAACATATTGAAAATTATGAGTCAGATAAGTTAATAAACATTGTTAACTCAGAAGCGGGATACTGATTAATTGTTTGACAAAATGCTACTAAAAGGGATATATTATAAATAATAATCATTATAAATTAGAAGGTGGGTGTAAGGATGCAACAAAATATTGAGAATGTTGAACATATGTTAGACGATGCAATTGGTACTTTAAGAAGTACTGGTGTTCGAATTACACCACAACGTCAATCGATACTTCAATATTTAATCGAAACAGATAGTCATCCTACTGCTGATGAAATTTATCAGTCACTTTCACCACAATTTCCAAATATGAGTGTTGCTACAGTTTATAATAACTTAAAAGTTTTTAAAGAAACTGGGCTTGTTAAAGAATTAACATACGGTGACGCTTCAAGTCGTTTTGATTTTGAAACACATAATCACTATCATATTATCTGTGATCAATGTGGTAAGATATCTGATTTTCATTATCCACGATTAGATGAAGTAGAGCAATTGGCACAACATGTCACTAGTTTTTCAGTAACGCACCACAGAATGGAAATATATGGTGTTTGTCCAGAATGTCAAAATAAGAATAAATAAAACAAAAAGCTAAAGGCGGATGCCTTTAGCTTTTTTTCTTTTCTTCAGTATGTTCTTCAGTTTGCTGTTCTTCTAATTTCTTAGATTTGCGCTTATTATTATAATCTTGATTAAAGGCTTTACCCTCTAAATTCTTATCTAATGTAAGAGGTTGATTACAATTAGCACAAATATCTGCTCGTCCTAACATTTTTGTATAATGATCACAGTTTGGACATTGCACTTGTATAGTACGAGAACTCAACATGCCAATCCAAAAGTAAACTATAAATGAAAGACCAAGAGCTAACATTCCTAAAACTAAGAATATACTAAATACAATTTGGCTCTTAAAATAGTAAAAGAAGAATACACCTATGTACATAACAATCATACCTAAGAAGATTAATCCTAATGCAAAAGATCTAATTCTATTTATTTTACTAGTAGGTTTTTTGCGAAATAGCTTCAAATCTATTCCCTCCATACTTATTAATACTGATAAAGTATAGCATAATTTCTATTAAAATATATAGTCCCTAATAAAGCGAAATAATACACAATTTTGTTTATATAAATCGTTGACGTATAGTATATATCTTGATATTATATAAAAGTCGTCAAAACAGACAGACATCGCAAAATAAAATGATTGTTAAAAAGGTTAATAAAGTGTAAATTTAACGCTTGAAATTAACTAAATAACAATGTAATATAAATTATGCAAGTTGATTGAAACGGAAACGACCACTTGAAAAGCTGAGTCAAACCGAACAAAACAAATTATTATTTTTTAAAAATAATACTTGACTTGATATTTAATAACTAGTATAATTGTTTCTTGTAGCGATTAAAATGAACATTGAAAACTGAATGACAATATGTCAACGTTAATTCCAATAATTGAGTACTGAAAGTACTTCAGAGTGATTGGCTTAACCAA